>USHH01000064.1 GCA_900554345.1 uncultured Bacteroidales bacterium
CACCTGACACCGAAACACTTAAAGACATGGAAAAGAAAATCATCATAGCCATCGACGGCTATTCGTCGTCGGGCAAAAGCACTATGGCCAGGGCACTGGCCGCCAAGACAGGATATACCTATATCGACTCAGGGGCCATGTATCGCGCCGTGACGCTCTACGCCATGCGCCACGGCATGATCGCCGACGGCCGGGTAGACCGCGAGGCGCTGGCCAAGGCGCTCCCTTCGCTCAGCATCTCATTCCGCAAGGCCGGGGCCGACGGACGCCAGCATACGCTGCTCAACGGCGAGGACGTGGAGACCGAAATCCGCGACATGGCGGTGAGCTCATGGGTGAGCCCTGTGGCCGAGCTCCCGGAGGTGAGGCAAAGGCTCACGGCCCTGCAGCAGGAATACGGCAGGGAGAAAGGGATAGTGATGGACGGCCGCGACATCGGCACCACCGTGTTTCCGCATGCCGAGATGAAGGTGTTTGTCGACGCCTCTCCCGAGGAGCGCGCACGGCGGCGCCTGCTCGAGATGGAGGCCAAGGGGGAGCATCCCTCGTATGAGGAGGTATACGCCAACATAGTGAAGCGCGACCATATCGACACCAGCCGCAAGGAGTCGCCGCTGCGCAAGGCTTCCGATGCCGTGAGCCTCGACAACAGCCGCATGACGGAGGCCGAGCAGCTGGAATGGCTCATGCGTCTCTTCCACGAAAAGACAGGCATAGAGATATGAAAATAGAGATCGACAAGAATTCGGGATTCTGCTTCGGGGTGGTCACCGCCATCCGCAAGGCCGAGGAGGAGCTCCAGAGCAAGGGCGAGCTCTACTGCCTCGGCGACATAGTGCACAATGCCGGCGAGGTGGAGCGGCTGCGCAAGAAGGGACTTCTCACCATCACCCACAGCGAGCTCGAGAAGCTCCACGACGTGAAGGTGCTGCTGCGTGCCCACGGCGAACCCCCCTCCACCTACGCCACGGCAGCGGCCAACAACGTCGAGATCATCGACGCCACGTGTCCGGTGGTGCTCCAGCTCCAGCGGCGCATCAAGAAGGCCTATTCCGAAGGGATGGATGCCGAGCGCGCCGGAGGCCAGAAGCCGCTGATAGTGATCTACGGCAAGAACGGTCACGCGGAGGTCAACGGCCTCGTGGGACAGACCAACGGCGAGGCTGTGGTGATTCAGAACGCCTCTGAGCTCGACAAGGTGGACCTCGACCGCGACATACTCCTCTATTCGCAGACCACCAAGAGCCTCTCCGGATTCCGCGAGATAGTCGACGAGATCAAGCGCCGCAAGAAAAACGGGAAGTTTGAATATTTCGACACCATATGCCGCCAGGTGGCCAACCGCATGGAGCAGATGCGCGAGTTCGCCTCGGCCCATGAGGTGGTGATCTTCGTGAGCGGCGCCAAGAGCAGCAACGGCAAGGTGCTGTTTGAGCAGTGTCTGAAAGTGAATCCCCACACCTATCTCATCTCCGACGAGAGCGAGCTTAGGCCCGAATGGACCGAAGGGGCCGGAAGCGTCGGCATCTGCGGCGCCACGTCCACCCCGTTCTGGCTCATGGAGAGGGTGAGGGACGTACTCGGCGGCCATGAGTGACATCGCGGAGCTCGACGAGCACTACATGCGGCTGGCCCTCGAGGAGGCGAGGGGCGGAGGCGCGGAGGGCGAGGTGCCCGTCGGCGCGGTGGTGGTGTGCGGCGGAAGAATCGTAGCCAAGGCCCACAACATGACGGAAAGGCTCGGCGACGTGACGGCCCACGCGGAGATGCTCGCCCTGACGGCGGCGGCCAACGCCCTCGGCGGCAAGTATCTGCCGCAGTGCACGCTCTACGTCACCCTCGAGCCCTGCCCGATGTGTGCCGGCGCCATCGGATGGAGCCAGATCGGACGGGTGGTGTGGGGGGCCTCCGACCCCAAACGGGGATTCCGCCGTTTCGCGGCCGATTCCAAGGGCCCGCTGCATAAGCGCACGGCCGTCAGCGAGGGTGTGCTCGCCGGGGAGGGGGCGGCGCTCATGAAATCGTTTTTCGGCCGAAAAAGATGATGAAAGTTTTCATTACCCTTTTTTTTGACTAACTTTGCAGCATCAGGAACCATACGCTCCTGACTGCCGTCTCCTTCAGAAGCGGCTGCAACATCTAAACTATCTTCTTCTATATTCTAATGGGCCTTACACTTAAAGAAAAAGCATCGGGCGCCCTCTATGGATACGCCATCGGCGACGCCCTCGGCCTCGGCTCTGAATTCATGACGCTCCCTGAGCGGAAGATGCGCTATCCCCAGGGGCTCAGAGACTACAGCCAGATTATCCGCGACCTCCACCGCAGCAACTGGAAGCCGGGGGAATGGACCAACGACACCACGATAATCCTGCTGCTCATCGACAGCGTGGCGCGCCGGGGATGCCTCGACCTCAAGGACTATGCCGCCGAACTCAGGCGCTGGAGCGACGGCAACACCATCGACAACTGCGCCTGCATGCGGTGGGTGCTCTCCCGCGAGGAATATCTCTCGGACCCAGTGGGTGTCTCGCGGGCTGAATGGAAACGCATTAAAAACCTCGACGCCACCAACGAGGGGCTCGGCCGAGGCCTCTTCGGGGGCATGTGGCGCGACTCAGGCGACCTCGTCGCAGAGTCGCTCACGGCCATGACCCACGCCTCGCCACGCTGCGAGGCCGCATCGAGAGTGATCGCCCGCATGGCACACGACCTCACCTGGAACGACCGCGAGACTCCCTACGAGGAGCTCCTCGCATTCGCCCGCGAGATCGACAGGACAGTGGCCGCATATGTGGAGATGGCACGCCACGGCAGGCTCTCCGAGCTCAACCTCGACGAGCCTTCCACATATAATTATGTACGCAAGACGATGGCGGCCGCTCTCTGGGTGCTCTGGCACTGCGAGAGCCCCGCGGAGGGAATCACCACCCTCTGCGATGCCGCAGGCGACGCAGACACCAACGCAGCGCTGGGCGGCGCGCTGCTCGGCCTTAAATACGGCGGCGCCTCCATGCCCCGCAATCTTATCGACGGCCTCAGCAACCGCGACGAGATAGAGAGCCGCGTGCCGCTGCTCATCGACGCCATCCAGACTGAATTCCACCCGTGACCGGACCTTAACGACTTCAACCACCGTTCCACCGAATATGAAGAATCCCTGGATAGAGGCCATGAGGCTCCGTACCCTGCCGGTGTGCCTGGCCGGAGTGGCGGCAGGCACCGGAGTGGCATGCTATCTCCACAGCTTCTCTCCCCTCCCCATGGCGATCTGCCTGCTCTTCGCGATCATCGCCCAGATAGCGAGCAATTTCGCCAATGAATACTACGACTACGCCAACGGACTCGACAGGAAAGGCCGCGAGGGTTTCCGCCGAGGCGTGACCGAAGGCGACATAGAGCCACGAAAGATGCGCGCGGCCACCTATCTGCTGCTCGCCGTCGACTCCCTGCTCGGATGCTCCCTGATAGCCTGGGGGGGCTGGTGGCTCATTGTGCCAGGCATCCTCATAGCCCTCTTCGCCGTGGGCTACAGCACAGGCCCATGGCCTCTAAGCCACCACGGACTCGGCGACATAGCCGTAATCGTATTCTTCGGATTCGTGCCCGTCTACTTCACCGCCTACGTCCAGACCGGCATGTGGGATATGGGAGCCACAGTATGGCTGACAGGGCTCGCCATCGGCCTTATGGGAGCAGACGTATTGATAGTGAACAACTACCGAGACGCCGACGACGACAGAGCCGTGGGCAAACACACTACCGTGGTGATATTCGGCCGCAAGGCCATGAGCACGGTCTACCTGCTCAACGGCCTCGTGGCCATCACGGCCCTCACGCTCACCGGCTCCCCGCAGCAGCCCTACTGGACAGTCGCAGGGCGCCTGGCATTCATCTCCGCACATCTCCTGCTCTGGAACCGGCTCCGATCGCGCAGCGGCAGAGAGCTCAACGACATCCTGAAATGGACGTCGATCCTCCTGCTCCTCACCGCCATCTATCAGCTCTGCATGTTCGCAGTCTGGCCGAAACCCTGACCTTCCACCTTAATATACCATAATATACCGCAATATACCGCCACATGAAAGCAGCCACTGAAATATCGTCTGAACTACGGGCTCTTTCCGACAGCGCCCAGGCCGCCAATCTCTCCCGCTTCTTCAAATGCGGCAAAGGGGATTACGGTGAAGGCGACCTCTTTCTCGGAGTGAGGGTGCCCGACACGAGAGCCATCGTGAAGCGCTACTGGAAAGGAGCCGCCACAGAAGACGTCGACCTCCTCACCCGCTCTCCCTACCATGAAGAGAGGCTCGCCGGATTCCTGACACTTGTGGAGCTTTATACCCATGAGAAGAAAAAGAAGCGGGACGCCGACCCGGAAACCCTGGTCAACTTCTACCTCTCGATCATGGACCGGGGCAACAACTGGGACCTCGTCGACCTTGTGGCACCTAAGATCCTCGGCGACTACCTTCTCGCCCACCCGCACCTTCAGCCGCTCCTCTTCCAGCTCTCCTCCAGCGGCAACTTATGGAAGGAGAGGGTGAGCATCGTGGCCACGCTTCCCATCATCAAGTCGGGCGACTTCAGCCTCACCCTCGACCTCGCCATGCTCCTCGCGCCGCATCCACACGACCTCATCCACAAGGCCACGGGATGGATGCTCCGCGAGGTGGGAAAGAAAAACCAGCGCACTCTCCAGAATTTCCTCGACCGCCACTGCACGGAGCTATCACGCACCACCCTCTCCTACGCCACGGAGCGTCTCGAGGAGCGCCGCCGCATCTCCTACCGGCTTCAGCTCAACGAGGCGATCACTACACGACTCACCGGAAAGGCCCCGGCCCATATTCCCATGACCCGCAAGGTGAGCAGCATCAAGCCCGTGAAGAAAAACAGCAACACGCAGAAAAAATAACAGCCGACCAACCGGCAAGACCTCATTATGCCGACAACCGAACGCAAACCATACCGCGCCATACTCCCTCCTGCCGCCGACCCCACAGGCAAGCTGCCTCCCCACGACACCGACCTCGAGGAGGTGGTGCTCGGAGCCTGCATGCTCGAGAAGGACGCATACATGAACGTATGCGACGTGCTCGTGCCCGAAAGCTTCTACGACCCGAAAAACCAGAAGATATTCCAGGCCATCAGCACCCTGGGCCTCAACCAGCGCCCCATCGACATGATGACGGTCACCGAGCAGCTGCGCCAGGACGGCACCCTCGATGAAGTGGGAGGCGCCATCCATATCACGGAGCTGACGGCAAGCGTCTACTCCGCCGCCAACGTGGAATTCCACGCCAGGATCATCGCTCAGAAATACCTGGCCCGCCGCCTCATCTCCTTCGCCTCGAAAATCGAGACCCTCGCCTTCGACGAGAGCAACGACGTCGACGACCTCCTACAGGAGGCCGAGGGCAACCTCTTCGACATCTCGCAGACGCAGCTGAAGCGCGAGGTGACGCAGATCGACCCGGTGCTCAACCTCGCTCTGGAGCAGATACAGGCCGCCGCCAACACCGCCACCGGCCTCTCCGGCCTCGAGACAGGATATACCGAGCTCGACAGGATGACGTCGGGCTGGCAGAACTCCGACCTCGTGATCATTGCGGCGCGCCCCGCCATGGGCAAGACGGCCTTCGTGCTCTCCATGGCCAAGAACATGGCAATCGACCGCAACATCCCTATCGCCATATTCACCCTCGAGATGGCCAACGTGCAGCTCGTGAAGCGACTCATAAGCAACGTGGCCTCCCTGGAGGGCGAGAAGATCAAGAGCGGCCAGCTCTCGCAGGAGGAATGGGACCGACTCAACACCCGCCTGCGGAAGGTCTACAGCGCCCCCCTCTATCTCGACGAGACCCCGGGCCTCAGCATCACCGAGCTCCGCACAAAGGCACGCCGCCTCGTGAGGGAACGCGGAGTGAAACTCATCATGATCGACTACCTGCAGCTCATGAACGCCACCGGCCTCAAGCTCGGCAGCCGCGAGCAGGAGGTGAGCACCATCTCGCGCTCGCTGAAGGCACTGGCCAAGGAGCTCGACATCCCCATCATCGCCCTCTCGCAGCTCAACCGAAGCACCGAGACCCGTGAGGACAAGCGCCCGGTGCTCTCCGACCTCCGCGAGTCGGGCGCCATCGAGCAGGACGCCGATATCGTATGCTTCATCCACCGCCCGGAATACTACACCAAGTCGCCCGTCGACGGCGAGGGCAACGACATCCGCGGTCTCGCACAGCTTATCGTGGCCAAACACCGCAGCGGCGCCGTGGGCGACGTGAAGCTCCGCTTCGTGGCCCGCTACGCCAAGTTCGAAAACTGGGACGAGGGCTACGATACGGTGCAGAGCGCAATCGGGGGCGCCCCGGTGAAGATGGAGTCGAGGATGAACAGCGACACGACCCCTCCGCAGGAGCCGGAGGGCGGATTCCGATTCTCGGGGCCGTCGCCGATGTCGCCGATGCCCGACAACATGATGCCCCCTTCGGGAGAGCCCGACATCCCCTTCTGACGTCCGGTCTCTACTGACGCCCGATATAAGAAAGATTAAAAATCCATATCCGCTGATGAACCACTTCGCCCCCGGCAATGTTAATAAGATAAAATCAATAAATATCAAAGGTTATGGACACTAAGGAAAAACATATCAGGGAAAACGAGGGCGTGGAGAAGCGTGAGCTACGCGAGCAGCGCGCCACCAGCGTGGAGCCCGGAATGACCGCCGACAGCCTCAGGGCCGAGGCAAGAAACAACAAGAGAAACGACACCCGGAAGATCAACCGTCTCTGGCTATGGCTCGGAGTGCTCGTGCTCGTAGCCATCCTCCTGTGGTGGCTCTTCAGCATCGGCCTCCTCGAGGATCTCGCAGGAGTATTCAACGGATAAGCTTAACTACAACAGATAACACCCGGCCATTCAAAGTCCTTATCAAAGGGTTGTGTCAGATGATACATAAGACCGGGAACGGAGGCTCTCAACACTTGAGCGCCTCCTTTTTTATGTGGGATATCAAGGCTACTCAATCCACCGGCAGGCCGCATGGATATAAAAGGAAACGGAACCACGGCCGGAGCCATGATTCCGCAGATGGTCTGTGGTTGAAGCCAACAGGCGACGCTTACTTGCCTGCGATATTGTCGGAGACAGAAAGCGAGAAACGCCCTTTGGCGCGACGGCGTGCAAGCACCTTACGGCCGCTCTTGGTGGCCATTCTCTCGCGGAATCCGTGCTTGTTGACACGGCGCCTGTTGGAGGGTTGGAATGTTCTTTTCATCGTAAGTAGCTGTTCAAAGTTGTTGGTTATCAGTTACAGTAGCTGTCGAGGCCGCACCTGCTCACGCTGAGTGTCACTTCCAGCTACTTATTTGGTTTTCAATTCGGAGTGCAAAATTATCAAATCCTTTTGACAATGCAAAATTTCCGGACCTATTTTTTCCTATTAAGGCGTAGAAATTTCTCGTTTTCCATTTTTTTATTAATTTTGCAGAAAATTCGGCCTCCACACGTGGCCGTTCCCCTACAACAACAATAAAAAAGACTATACAGCTATGATGAACGCCCAAGACATCAAGAACGGCACATGCATCCGCCTCGACGGGCAGCTCTATTTCGTAATCGAATTCCTGCACGTGAAGCCCGGCAAGGGCAACACCTTCATGCGCACGAAACTTAAAAACGTGGTCGACGGCCGTGTTCTGGAGCGCCGCTTCAACATCGGCGAGAAGCTCGAGGACGTGCGCGTTGAGCGTCGCCCCTACCAGTATCTCTATACCGACGGCAACGACGACATTTTCATGAACAACGAGACCTTCGAGCAGGTGCCCATCAACAAGGAGCTCGTCACAGGCGCTCCCTTCATGAAGGAGGGCGACACAGTGGAAGTGGTGAGCGACGCCTCTTCCGACACTGTGCTCTATGCCGAGATGCCGATGAAGACCGTGCTCAAGATCACCTACACGGAGCCCGGCGTGAAAGGCGATACAGCCACCAACACCCTCAAGCCCGCAACCGTCGAGACCGGCGCCACCGTGAGAGTACCCCTCTTCGTGAATGAAGGCGACCTTATCGAGGTCGACACCCGCGACGGCAGCTATGTAGGCCGCGTGAAAGCCTGACAATACCCCGCTTCATCCCAACGCCATGCTGTTCTCCCTGATCGTGCCGGTCTACAACCGGCCCGCTGAAGTGGCCGACCTGCTCGAGAGTCTGGCGGCCCAGACCGACAAAGGCTTCGAGGCCGTGATTGTCGAAGACGGATCCACCATCCCCTGCGGGGACGTGTGCAGGAAATACGAGGGGCGCCTGGCGCTGAAATACATCTATAAGGAAAACGAGGGGCGAAGCATCGCCCGCAATACAGGTATGGCCGGAGCCGACGGAGACTATTTCGTCTTCGTCGACTCCGACTGCATTCTGCCCCCCGACTATTTCGAGTGTCTGCGCAAGGCCCTGCTGAGCCACCCGACAGACTGCTTCGGGGGGCCCGACGCCGCCCATGAGTCGTTTACCGACACCCAGAAGGCCATCAACTACGCCATGACCGCCTTTCTCACCACCGGCGGAATACGCGGCGGCAGAAACAGTCTCGAGAAATTCACTCCGCGCACCTTCAACATGGGATTCTCGCGCAAGGTCTACGAAACGGTGGGCGGCTTCCGCGAGATGTTCAGCGAGGATATCGACATGAGCACCCGCATACGTCTGGCCGGATTCAGCATCCGTCTGCTGCCGGATGTCAGGGTCTTCCACAAGCGCCGCGTCGACTTCCGCAAGTTCTGGCGCCAGGTGCATGTATTCGGCATGTCGCGCATCACCCTCCAGCTCCTCTACCCCGGCTCCATGAAGCTCGTCCACTGGCTCCCGGCCGTTTTCGTAATAGGCGCCGTGGGTCTGATTGTCGGCGGCTTCTTCTGCCGATGGCTCCTCATCCCGCTCCTCGTGTATCTCCTCGCCCTCTGGATCGGCGGCATGCTCGCGACCCGCAGCCTCAGGATCGCCACTATGGGTGTCGGAGCCGCCATGGTGCAGCTCACCGGATACGGCACAGGCTTCATCCGCGCTTACGTCTGGAAGATCCTGCTGGGCCACGGACGCGATGAGGCTCAGGAAGTGGCCATCAGAAAGGGGAAATGATGAAAGGCATCGAAGACTTCGACATCCCCGAGATCAAGCCCACTATCGTGAGGTTCTTCGGAGAGCCCCACGTAGCCGAGGAGCAGCCTGAGATCCACGGCGCTCCCATGCACGAGGTTGACTCCGGCGACCGTCCCTACGAGCGTGCGGTGGCCCACGGATGCCACACCCTCGGCAACGCCGACCTCTGGGCCCTTATCCTGCGCTCGGGACGTCCGGGACTTCCTATCACATATATCTGCCGTGAGCTGATGAGGATGGGCGGAGGCTCCCTCCACAGCCTCGAACGCCGCGAGCGAAAGGAACTCCTCGCAATCACCGGCATCGGCCCGGTGAAGGCCATTCAGATCGAGGCGCTCTTCCAGCTCCTCCGCAACTACATGCACGAGACAATGGCCGAGCGGCCGCAGATTCGTCAGTCAAGCCATATCTACGACCTCATGCGCCCCGTGATCGCCAATCTCCCCCACGAGGAGATATGGGTGATATATATCGACCAGAGCAACAAGGTCATTGCCAGGATGATGGTCTCCGTCGGCTCGGGCAGGGCAAGCATATTCGACGTGAAGAAGGTGCTCAAGCACGCCCTGCTGGAAAACGCCCAGGGATTGATACTCTGCCACAACCACCCTTCCGGCAACGACAAGCCATCGGTGCAGGACGACCAGATCACACAACAGATGAAAAAAGCCGCCGCCCAGCTCGACATCCGCATGCTCGACCACGTGATCCTCACGCCGTCGGGCTATTACTCCTATTCCGACAACAGCCGTCTCTGAACGTCGGCGGCCTCGGGCGACGCCACATCGCCGGCAAGTCCGCGCCTGTCAATGCGGCGTCTCTTGTCGGCTCCAACCAGATATTTATAAAACAGCACCTTACGGCATGCCCTCTCCACCGACTCGATGGAGAGCGTCCCGTCGCGCAGGGCCTCGAGCGTAGAGGCCACCGCATCTCCGGTGGCCACCGGAGCCACCACCA
>USHH01000065.1 GCA_900554345.1 uncultured Bacteroidales bacterium
CGCGAGCTGGGTTCAGAACGTCGTGAGACAGTTCGGTCTCTATCTGTTGTGGGCGTTGAGATTTGAGGAGAACCGGCACTAGTACGAGAGGACCGTGCTGGACAGACCTCCGGTGCACCGGTTGTTCCGCGCAGGAGCACCGCCGGGTAGCCGCGTCTGGGCAGGATAAGTGCTGAAAGCATCTAAGCACGAAGCCGGCTCCGAGATTAGATCTCGCCAAGGGCCGTCGCAGACGACGACGTCGATAGGCCGCAGGTGCAAGCGTGGCGACACGTTCAGCCGAGCGGTACTAATTGCCCGAACATTCCGAAGAAGAAACAGAATAAGCCACGCCATGCTGGTTGTGGGCTGCGATATGAGGGTCTGAACGCTTGCCGTCACGCCGAGAGCGGCTGACGGGCTTCCACGCCGCATCTTTCCAACCTCATTCAGGTGATGAGAGCATAAGGGCTCCACCTCTTCCCATTCCGAACAGAGAAGTTAAACCTTATCACGCCGATGGTACTGCGAAAGCGGGAGAGTAGGTAATCGCCACCTTAAACGAAAGGGTCTGCGCAAGCAGACCCTTTTCTTTTATAGTTATCATAGCTATATTAGCCAGAATAAAAGAGGGAGATCGCTTCGGCAATCTCCCTCCCGCTGTTTTCTGAGCCCCGCTTTATCTCTTCCTGCGGGTCTCTATGAATTTCTTTATCGCGCCCGTGTCGAAGATCTCCTCGCTCGCTCCGGGCTTGCGGATGAATAGTCGCCCGTCTTTCCAGAGCACGCCCCTGTGGAAGGGATTCACCTTCACGCGGCATATCCAGCGCTTGTCCATCTCCTCCCATTCGATGTCGATGAATTCCGGGAAGAGGCTGCGACCCTCGATTATGCTGCTCACCCTCGCCCCGATCTGGCGCTGGAGAAGGAGATTGTACTTATCCTGCATGTCGCGGATGTCATAGTCGGCGAGACCGCTGTTGAGATAACGGAAATCATTGTCCAGGCCGCGCGGTATGCCGTTGTTGTCGACTCCGATATACAGTGTGCCGCCCTCGGTATTGAGGAATGCGCATATCGTCTTCACTATCACGTCGCCCTGCATCCGCTCGTCGGCGCGCATGCCGTTGTCGGCCGGATACACGGCCGATGTCTTGAACTCATGATAGAGGTCTTCCTGCACGTTGAGCCTCAGGGTGCATACTTCCGGCCATGGCAGCGACAGGGTGGTGTATACCTGTTTCTTTATCACTGTGCGTACATCGCCAACGGCAAACCCCTCCAGGGCATTGTAGGCCGTCACCAGGGCCAGAAGGTCTTTGAGGCGCCTGTCGGCCGATATGTCGGTGGGCACCGCAATCCTTGAGAGATGGGCGCGGTTGTCGAGGCCGGCAAGAATCTGTAGGGTGAGTATGCGCGAGCTCAGCGCCGGCGACAGCGGACGTATATTGAGGGCCTTGCCGGTCAGCTCCTCTATATTGCGGGCGTCGGGACGTCCGGCGAGCGCGAAGTCCGACAGAGCCTCCTGCATGCGCATCTGAAGCTCCAGAGAGGCCGACAGCGTGTTGTTGCCTGAGATGTCGGAGACCATCTTCGCTATTCCGAGCGCGCTGTGGCAGCGCACGAGGTCGCTGCGTGTCATCTCGGCGAGGGTCTCGAAGAGGAAGGCGATGTCGGCCATGGCGGCAGGTGTGATCTCCACATCGCGGATGTAGGCCTGTTCCCTGGCTGCCGACTGAAAGCTGTTCCATTCCGACTCTTCCATGCGCCCCTTGAAAAGCCCGGAGAGCTGATATCTGAGGGCCTCGGCGCAAAACTGGTTGGAGTCCATGGTCTGGAGGTCTTCCATATCCTCGTCCTCGCCGGGGAAGTGGTCGAACTTAGTGTTGACATAGAGTTTCCCTTGCGAGGGGATATGGTTGACATTGGTGATTTTGACATACACCAGGTCATTGAGCCCGAGCTCCTGCGGCCCGTGTTCGATAAGCACCGAGTATCCTTTGTCGGAAACGGCCTTGTATTGGTTGCCGCGGATGTCGGTGACCTTCACCAACGGATGCTCGTCGGCGTCGTTGTCCGACTGGGCGAGCGACGCGCAGTCGCTGCGCAGTGTGTCGCGCAGCGTGAAGCGGCATGTGCCGTCGGGACGCACGTCCTTCACGCGGGCCTGAAGTATGATGTGGGTGTTGTTGTCGTTGAAGATGTCGCGCCAGTGGTTGAACGTGAACGAATAAGGCACGATATCGTTAAACGCCAGCATGCCGCGGATGCGCCCGTCGATTGAACGCACATAGAAGTCGGGCACCGGACCGCGCGTGTTCTGCCCCGTGACGACCACCTCAACCGTAGCTCCGGCCTCCGCGACCTCCGCCCGGCTCTTGATCTCCACGTCGACTCCCTTGAAGAGTATCTTCTCGATTTCCTGCCATGCCAGACGCTGGAGGCGCAGATTGGCCGACGAGGCGCCGTGGCGCTCCGCCACGCGTTCCGCAAGGTCGATCGAGACGTCGATGGCCCCGATCGTGTCGCGGCGCGCGTTCTTGAGCGCGCCCCACGCGTTGCGCGGCTGTATCATCACAGCTCCGGGCTCCACGGCCACCGTCACCTTGTCGTTCTCGAACTGTGCGCGGCGCTGCTGTCCGCACAGTGGTCCGTGGGAGAGGCGATAGCCGCATATCTGCGAGATGTTGTCGAGATTCTGCCAGTCGAATTCCAGCGGCAGCGTGTTGAGCCCGGCGAAGGTGAGAAGGGCCTTCTTCACCTCTGGGCCGTCGTGGCGCCCGGTCACCACGGCAGCCAGCAGGTAGAGGAGCCCGCGGTGGGAGTCGCGCAGCGCGAAGTCATCGTCGTCGACGCGCAGCAGGAGCTCGATGGCGATAGCCTCGACGAGCTCCCGCAGGTTGTTGCGGTTATAGGGGTTGATCGCCTCGCGCCCGGTCTCGATATACATCTCGAGCATCCGCTTCAGCGCCGGGGCGAACATGGCGAGGAAATGCTGGTTGCTTCTGTTTGACTTGATCACCTCGAAAAGGCCGGCCACATTGGAGAATGTGAATTGCGGCGCTATGCTCAGTGTGGCGATCAGGACGCCCATTCGTTCCTCCGGCTTGTAGATCCAGCCGCACTGGCGCAGGGTGGCGATCGTGTGGCCTATCATCTGCTCCGCCTCCCCCGTGGCTACGTTGCGCGCCGCCACAGAATAATATTCAAGCTGCTGTATGATGTTGGCGAGCTCGTCGCGGGTCTTAAGCCAGAGGGCCTCGTTGCCCGAGAAGCTGGAGAGGTAGTCGGCGCTCTCCACCACATGGCGCACAAGCGATATGAGCCTGTCGACCCACACCACGCGACGCTCCGGAGCCGCCCCGAGCCATTGCGGTATGCGCCTGTACATCATCGCCGCCCCCTGCACAAACCATTCCGGATTTCCTTTGGTCGCAAGATCCATCAGCTGGGCAAACGATTCCGAATCCTTAAACCGTGCGGCAACGCGCATCCACGGCGTGCTCTCGCGGGCCACGAATTCCAGCAGCGTATCGAAGGTGAAGGCCGTGCTTTTGGTCTCCGGCTCCACATACGACAGCAGAAGCCTGTCCGGAAACACTTTCTCTATGCGGCAGCTGATGTAATCGAAGCGGTTCACTTTCACCGGCCCGAGGTCCACCCGGTAATGGCCGATGCCGTTCTCTTCGTCCTGAAGTGAGAAATTGCCGGGTTTCGCCTGCTGAACCTTGAACGTGTGTACCGAGCCCTCCTCATAGATTTCCGGATAGAGACGGCTGACCACTTGCGTGAAGCTGTCGTCGGCCTCATAGCGCACTATAAGCCGTTCCGGTATGTTATACGTCTGAAATTTCAGCGCGCGGATTCTGTAGGTCTGTCCTGTGCCGTTTTCTCCGATTATAAAATAGAGCTTGTCCTGCTCCCGCTGGGTAATGAATTCCTTGGAGGTGAAAGTATATTCCTTCCCTACTTCATATCTCATTGCGTTTAAGAGTTAAGTTATTATATAGTGGTTTAGGTATCAGCCTAATACCCGCCGGCGGGAGATACCTGCCCCTGCCGCGGGGCCATTGGCGGAATACAAAAGGCCGCCGCGCCCTTCTCGGGGCGTGGCGGCATCTTGTTCCGGTGCCTGCCGGAGGCCATCAAGGCTTTTTAGCCCTCTGTGATGGCGTCGTTGGGGCAAACCTGCGCGCAGCTGCCGCAGCTGATGCAGACATCAGGATTGATTTTGTAGATATCGCCCTCTGAGATAGCGTCTACCGGACATACCGACTGGCATGTGCCGCATGCGATACAGTTGTCGCCGATTACGTAAGCCATAATTGTAAAGTTTTATTTGATTGAGTTTTGTGTCTGTATGCGTTTTATTGGTTGCCGGCACGCCATGCGTCCCGGTTTGTGTGGCAAAATTAATGGTTTATTTCCATTTGTCCAATCCCCCGGCCTATATTTAAACTGCGTCTAATCTTCCTCAAAAGCCAATCCGCCCGCTACTCCCTCGCGATTCTTTTCAGATTCCATTCTTATTTCGTCACTTTATACTGTGTGTTTATTGTTTGTTAACGTTCTGCTGCAAGATGTTGGCACCGATGGGCGCTAACTTTGCATTGTCGCTCCGAGGCAGCGGCTCATTCCCAGTCTCAACTCAAAACAGAAACAGAATTATGATGGAGTCTACACGCAACAGTCAATCCATGAGAATCGGCGACCGCGTATACGCGCGCCTCACATTGTGTGGCAACACTATAGCCGAGATCACAGGCGACCGGTTCGCCGGCATCACCGACGTGCTCTCGTCGCTGCGCCACAAGGCAGCGAGGGTCCGTGGCCTCACAAGCCTTTATGTCCGCAATCAGTCGCAGGGCTGGAGCGTGGAGCGCCCCCTGATGCTCTACACCCGGTCCGCTCCCGGCGCCCCGCTCCGGGGCCGCGACTCCGCCTGCGCCACGAGGCCGGCATCTCTCTTCTCTCCCTCCTGCGGCATACCCAGACCGGAGATGCAGTTTCCCTGGACTCTGTAGCCCGGCAGCCTTACGGCATACGGCACCCCCTGATTTACCTTTCCCTTGAGCGCGATTTTAAGAAATTACACCCCGCATCGCACCGCATTATAAATATTTTTGTTACCTTTGTAGGTTACTCTCTCTTATTTATATCATAGCTTTAAAATTTCGCGCCATATATGGAAAGCATTAAGGTGAAAATCATCAACAGGAGCGGCCATGAGCTCCCGGAATACGCCACTCCGGGAGCCGCCGGTATGGATGTCAGGGCATATCTCCCCGACGGCCCGGTCACCATCGGCCGTTTCCAGCGGGCCCTTATCCCCACAGGCCTCTTCATGCAGCTCCCCGGAGGATACGAATGTCAGATCAGGCCACGCTCGGGGCTCGCCCTCAACTACGGCATCACTGTGGCCAACACTCCGGGAACCGTCGATGCCGACTACCGGGGTGAGATTTGCGTCATCCTCATCAATCTCGGTGAAGACGATTTCGTGGTCAACGACGGCGAGCGGATCTGCCAGATGGTGATCACAAGGTATTCACACATAGAATGGGAGCCTGCCGGGCGCCTCGACCGCACTGTGCGCGAGGACGGCGCCTTCGGGCACACCGGCACCGAATGATTCCGCCTTCCCATCCCGCTGCATTATGATGAAAAGAAACTGGCTCTCTGTTCTCCTTCTTGCCATGGGCTGTCTCGCCGCCACGGCTCTTGCCGACGCGCCTGCTACCGACAGGGCCAAGGCCCGGTATTATTATATCGAGGGAATGCTCCGCGAGGCCACCGGCTCCGACATCCAGGCCCATGAGTTCTTCAAGCGTGCGGTGCTCGCCGACTCCACCTACAGGGAGGCCCTCTATGCCCTCGCCACCACGAGGCTGATGGTGCGCAACGACTCCCTGCAGACACCCTCCGGAATGCTCGGCAGCCTCGCCCTCATGCGTCCCTTTGTAGATGCCTATCCCGACGACTTCAACGAAAACCAGTTTTACGCCTACGCCGCCCGCCAGCTCGGCGACCCTAAGGAGTCCGTCAGGGTCTTCGAGCGTATCGCCACCCGCCTTCCGGCCAAGACCACAGCCCTGCTGCAGCTCGGCGACGCCTACATGGCCGACGACAATCCGAAGGCTGCCGTCGACGCCCTGTCGCGCTTCGAGGCCATTGAAGGGGCCTCCCCGCAGCTCGCCATGCGCAAGCTCGGGTATATGGCCACCGCGGGCGACACCGTCGGCGTCCTCGCCGAGGCCGACAGGCTGATCAGGGAAAATCCCAAAGATCCTGTCTACCGCATTCTCAAGGGCGATGTCCTCAGAGTGATCGGCCGGACAGACTCCGTCGAGAAATACTATATCGAGGCCGAGATGGTCAATCCCGAATACGGCGCCGCCAAGCTATCGCTCGCCAACCTGTATCTCGAGCGCGGCGACAGCACGGCCTATGACGCCAAGATCTACGAGGCGCTCATCTCCGAGGATTTCGGCATGGAAGACAAGAGAGACCTCCTCGCGGAATACCTCCAGACTCTCATCAGCCAGAAGAACGACACCCGCCGCGGCGACAACCTCTTCAAGGTGCTCCGCGAGCAGTATCCCCACGAGCCCACGGTGATCAATCTCGAGGCCCGGTATTCGGCCGCCAAGGGTGAGCTCGACTACGCCGCCGAGCTCATGGGATACGTCACGGACCTCGAGCCCGACAAGGAGCAGAACTGGGGACAGCTCATGAGCTATTTCTCGGCCGGGAAGCATTTCGACGAGGCCGACAAGGCTTACCGCAAGGCGCTCGACCACATCACTCCCACCCGCGACCTGAGGATGCTTCACGCTATGGTGCTCGCCCTCGACAAGCGCTACGACGACGCGCAGGAGGCATATGCCGACGTCGTGAGGCAGATCGCCCCGGGAGCCCCCATCACCGAGCCCGTCACCGACCCTGCCCTCAAGAACCTCGACTACAACTCCCTGATGGCCCTCAGCGACATCTATACTGCCATCGGCGACATGTGGTATCAGGCCGGCGACCTGCAGAAAACTTTCGGAGCCTACGACAACGCGCTCTTCTTCAATCCCATCAACGCCATGACGCTCAACAACTACGCCTATTTCCTCGCCGAGAACGACGGCGACCTCGAGAAGGCACGCACCATGAGCCGCAAGGCCGTTGATCTGGAAAGCGCCAACGATACTTTCCTCGACACCTACGCCTGGGTCCTCTTTCGCCAGGGCGATTACAAGGAGGCCAGAAACTATCAGCAGAAGGCTGTGGAGATCGCCGAGCAGAACGGCGAGCCCAGCGCCGAGCTATATTCCCATTACGGCGATATCCTCTTTATGGACAAGGAGCCCGACAAGGCTCTCGACTACTGGAGCAAGGCTCTCGAGCTCGAGCCCGACGACGAGCTGCTCCAGCGTAAGGTGAAACAAAAGACTTTTTTCTACGAATGATCAGACAATATGTGTTGGCCGCCGTCATCGCGGTCTCGCTTGCAGTCACTTCGGCTTTCGCCGCCCGCCAGATCTCATCTCCCGTGACGGATGCCCGGAAGCAGGAAGCGGCCCGCACCATCAGCGATTCATATTTCCATTGGCAGTCGGTGGAGATCGACGGTAAACTCCGGATGGACGGCCTCCCCGTGTCTCCTTCCGTCAGGATCTTCATGCAGAAGTCGAAGCTCGTGGCCATCTCACTGCGGGCTCCGTTGCTCGGGGAGGTGGGCAGATTCGAGGTGGATGCGGATTCACTCCTCGCCGTCAACAAGATGAAGAAGGTGTATGTGAAGGCTCCGCTCTCGGAGCTAACCGACATCTTTCCCGTGTCGGTCGACGATCTCCAGGCCCTGCTCCTCGGCAGGGTGGCTGTGGGCTCGGCCGGTGCCCTCGCCCCTGACAACGCCGGGCTCGTCGACATATTCGACGACGGCGACGGCGGCTGGCTCGTGGTGCCGGTCGACGAGATACAGCCCGACGTGGCGGCCTATGGCTATCAGGTGGCCCTCACCGGACGTCTCGCCGCCTTCCTCGCCACCTCCAGCGGCGGCTCCACATCCGTGGCTCTCCTTTACGACTATCCCGACGGGGGCACCGACATCGACGTCATAATCGACACCCCTAAACGCAAGTCGGAGGCCTTTCTAAGCCTTGACGCCCCTAAGCAGAATCCCAAGCCTCTCCAGCGATTCAGGTTCTCGCAGAAATACCGGCAGGTTTCCTTCCGTGATTTCCTCAAATCGTTCTGATACTCCAACCCACGACTTATCATCATGCACCGTATATTCTCATCCCACCGCCTTATAGCCCTGATCCTCCTCGCCGCCATGACGGGCGCCCCTTTCCCGGCGCCTCTCCACGAATGCGCAGTGGCCCAGTCGACGCAGACAAGACAGAAAGGGAAAGGGGGCAAATCGACATCAAAGAAGAAGACATCGCGACGTAAGAGGGGGAGCGGCAAGTCAGCTTCCTCCACGCAGGCGCCCCCGACACAGTCTGCCGCCGAGATGAAGCGCCAGCAGTCGGAGACCAGACGTGAGATACAGCTCACCCAGGAGCAGATCAAGGAAAACGACCGCTCGATCAAGAAGAGCCTCCTCGAGCTTGGCCGAATCGAGTCTGACATGGCCGTCACCCAGCGTCAGATCGACGCCACGAGCCGCCAGGTGGGAGAGCTCGACACACGCATCACATCGCTCCAGACCAAGATATCAGACAACGAGTCGCATCTCGCCAGCCTACGCGCCCAATACCTCAAGGCGGTCAAGAAGATGAGGGCAACCCGCAGGAACGCCTCGACGCTCGCCTTCATCTTCGCCTCCGAGAGCTTCAACCAGGCCTTGCGCCGCATGCGCTATCTGCGTCAGTTCTCCGAATGGAAAGACCGCCAGACCGAGAAGATCGCTGCGGCCACCTCGGAGCTTAAGAAGCAGTCGACGCAGCTGGCCCGCGTGAAGGGTGAGAAGGACGTGGCCCTGCGCCGCCAGCGCGACGCCCGACAGAAACTCGAGTCGCAGCATCGCAGCCAGGACGCCATCGTGGTGGAGCTCCGCAACAACGGGCAGGCCCTCGCCGCCCATCTCGAGCGCAAGAAGGCGCAGGCCGCACAGCTGCAGGGCGCCATAGCGGCCGCCATCGCCGAGGAGCAGCGCAAGGCGCAGGCGAGGCGGTAGACCGCCTCAGCGGAGGCGCGATTGGTGTTCTTCTGCCGCTGCTCGTACATTTGGATGGAGCGCAAGCTTATCCCCGATCGCTCAGCCAACTCCTCCTGGGTCAAGCTGCACAGCTCGCGCTGGCGCTTCAGTCGTGTCGGCAACGAGGCGGCCGAGCGAGCGTCTTCCCACTCGCCCGCCTGCAGCTCAGCGAAGACGCTCGCGGGGCTCACCTCGCCGACGTCGCTCACCCAGCGGACGCGCAGGACGTAGAAGGCCGCCTTCTCCGGTGCGTAGTCGAAGGTTCAGGTTAGGTTCTGATGGTCGTTAAATGCGGCACACGAGGCAGGTGGCATAGGCGGTGATGCCCTCTTCGCGGCCTTCGGGGCCCAAGTGTTCGGTGGTGGTGGCCTTCACGCCGACGTTTTCCACGGGAAGCCCCATGGCACGGGCCAGGTTCTCGCGCATCTGCTCGCGGTAGGGAGAGAGCTTCGGGGCTTGGGCGGCGATGACGCTGTCCACGTCGATGATCTCGAAACCGCGCTCGCGCACAAAGCGAGCCACCTCGGCGAGCAGCTTGAGCGAGTCAGCATCCTTGTAGGCCGGGTCGGTGTCGGGGAACAGCTTCCCGATGTCGCCCCCGCGCACCGCGCCCAGCAGCGCGTCGGAGATGGCATGGGCCAGCACGTCGGCATCGGCATGCCCGTCCAGCCCGCCCAAGATGAGCTTGCGCCCCGGAGCAAAGGCGTGCACATCCATTCCCAGCCCCGTCCGAAGATTTCGCAGGTCGTTCATACCGGCTCCTTCCGCCTTCCTCCATCATGCGTGTCGCCTTTGAGAACCCTTCTCATTTCCCTCTCGGTCATTGGAAGGGGCCGATTTTGCAGCAAATCGCGAGTTATAAGCGTCTGCACGATGCGCTTCGCTGCATTCCA
>USHH01000066.1 GCA_900554345.1 uncultured Bacteroidales bacterium
GTCAATGGCGGCGCGTGGCTGCCGATGGCCTACAATCCGGAAAGACGCCGTTATGAGGCCGGCTATGTGGCGCGCGAGGGCGACCGTGTGGAGGTGTCGGCGGCCACGCGCTATGGGGTGGTGTCCGCTTCCGCCTCGGTGCCGCGCGGGGTTGTCATCGACTCGGTGTCGAGCGCTTCGGCTGTGATCGTCGACTACAACAGCATCATAGCCGTCGACGACGGGCAGTTTGTCTACGGGAAGACGCTGCAGGTCTACTACCGCGTCACGATCAGCGACACTCCCGGCGAGCGTGATTACTATATGGTGGGCGGCAATGTGATGATGGTCGATCCGGTGGTTGATGTCAACGACTCGGAGCTCGACTGGATTTCGAGTGCTTCGGGCTTCTGCATCTTCACCGACCGCCTTTTCGACGGCTCCTCCTACACGCTCTCGCTGCAGTCCGACCATTCGCTGACATGGGTATATCCCGACCGTAGATATGTCGACGAGATTGTGGTCTGCTGCATCACGGCCGACTACTACCGTTATCTGGCGTCGCTCTACAAGAAATACGGCACTCTGAGGTCGGATCTCGAATACTATGGCTTCATGGAGCCGGTGGCTGTCTTCAGCAACGTAAGCGGGGGAGTGGGTATAGCGGCGGGGGAGAACGGCGTGGCGCGCAGCTTCGACATAACGAAGCTGGTGATCGACGCTGTCTCGGGACTCTGACAGGCGGTAGGCGCATAAAAAAAGAGGCAGCCTCGCTGCCTCTTTTTTTATCCCATGCGTGGATTCATTTCTTTGTGCGGTTGCCGTAGCGGCTGCGGAATTTGTCGACGCGGCCGGCGGTGTCCACGAGCTTCTGCTTGCCGGTGAAGAAAGGATGGGAGGAGCTGGTGATCTCGAGCTTTACGAGAGGATACTCCTTGCCGTCGATTTCTATTGTCTCGCGTGTGGCCACTGTCGAGCGTGTGATGAAGGTATCGTCGTTCGACATGTCCTTGAATACCACCTCACGGTAGTTCTGGGGATGAATCTTAGCTTTCATTTCTTTAATTTTCTGCAGTTAAATTAATTTGAAGGGCTTAGCAGGTCGCGATCCCGCTAAATGGCCTGCAAAGTTACCAATTATCTCCGAGACTGCCAAATAAATCCCCCATGACATTGCGTTTCGAGTCCGGATTGCCATTCCGGATCCTCTCGCCCTGTCGTTTTATTTTGCAATATCGAAAGTTTTATATAATTTTGCCCCTGCATTTGGTTCCGGTCTCTTCCGTGCCTTCGGAGGAGTCGGATTAAAAGGGAACCGGGTGAGAATCCCGGACAGTCCCGCTGCGGTATTTCTCTGCCCGGCGTTATGTGCGCCGGCGCGAGGAGCAGGATTTTTTCAAGCCACTGTGGCAGTGGAGGCGTCGGCCATGGGCCGCGTCCCTCTCCGTGGGAAGGCATCCTCGCTCTGAGATAAGTCCGAAGACCTGCCGGATGCATGATTCTTATGTTTTTCACGAGGATGAAGAAGCATGTCTGCCTTATGACGATTGTTGCGGCCGCCTTGCGGCCAGGCGCCGGAGCCTGCGCGGCAGGCCCCGCGGTTCCCGATTCCGTGTCTACCGCCCTTCAGGAAGTCACGGTGGAG
The DNA here is from genome assembly GCA_900554345.1 of uncultured Bacteroidales bacterium. GTDB lineage: Bacteria > Bacteroidota > Bacteroidia > Bacteroidales > Muribaculaceae > Lepagella. The sequence goes on from USHH01000066.1 coordinate 1,625, forward strand.
GGGCGCCGCGTCTCCGATGAGGTGCGAAGCTCCGCTCCGCTCCACACCATCGACGCCGCCGACCTCAAGGTGGCGGCCATCACCGGTATGGCCGACGCCGTGGGGCGTCTTCCCGGGGTGGTCTTGCGCGACTACGGGGGCGCCGGAGGTATGAAGACGGTGTCGGTGCGCGGTTTCGGCTCCGGCCACACTGCCGTGGCCTACGACGGAGTGCCCCTCAGCGACGCCCAGAGCGGAAGCATCGATATCTCCCGCTATTCTCTCGACAATGTGGGCGCGCTGCGCCTCACGGTGGGCGACAATTCCGACATACTGATGCCGGCGCGCCTCGCGGCCTCGGCAGCCACTTTCTCCATCTCCACCGACTCTCCGTTCGGACGTCGCGACGCCCGGACATCGCTCACCGCCCAGCTCAAGGCCGGAAGCTTCGGCTATATGAGCCCCTTCCTCAAGGTGGAGGTGCCGGTGGGAAAGGTGACGCTACAGGCCTCCGGTGAGTTTGTCCATGCAAAAAACGATTATCCGTTCACCCTCACCAATGTCTCGCTGAAGACGCGCGAGCGGCGCACCAACAGCATGATGAACACCGGCCACGGCGAGCTCAACGCCCTCTGGCGCATCGCCGCGCGCCATTCACTCGCCGCCAAGGCCTATTATTACGACAGCGACCGCCATCTCCCCGGCCCCGTGATATATTACAATTCAGAGAGCCATGAGCGCCTGCGCGAGCGCAGCTTCTTCTGCCAGCTCCGCTACAGGGGCTCGCTCGGCCACGGCCTCTCGATGCTCGCAATCGCCAAGTTCAACTGGAGCGCCTCGCTCTACCACGACGAGAACGGCAAGTATCCCGGAGGCGTGCTCGACCAGAACTACTGGCAGCGCGAGGCATACGTCTCAGGCAGCCTCCTCTACACCCCGGTGTGGTGGGCCTCGCTCGACTATGCCGCCGACTATTTCTACAACAACCTCAACAGCAATCTCGCCACCGACTCGCGGCCGAGGCGTCACAGTGTGCTCCAGTCGTTTACGGGCAAGTTCACCTTAGGCCCGGTCACGTTGATGGCGCGTGCCCTCTGGTCGATATATCTCAACAGCGCCCTGCAGGGCACTCCCTCGCGCGACGCCCGCCGTCTCTCCCCATCGGCGAGTGTCTCCTGGCAGCCCTGGAGCTCGGCCGACTTCCATGTCAGGGCCTCATATAAGAACATCTTCAGGATGCCCTCCTTCAGCGAGGCATACTTCGACCATTACGGCAGCGTCGACCTCAAGCCCGAGTCGACCGACCAGCTCAACCTCGGTCTCACCTACGGCTTCGACGCCGCATCGTGGCTCCCGCAGGCGACCATAACGGCCGACGGATATCTCAATCATGTCAAGGACATGATCGTGGCGGTGCCCTACAATATGTTCGTGTGGTCGATGACCAACCTGTCGAAGTCGCGGGTCTTCGGCCTCGACCTGACTGCCGACCTCCGTTTCCGCCCTGCCGCCCGTCACGCCGTCACCTTCATGGGCTCCTACAGCTTCCAGCGTGCGGAGCCGCGCACCAGCCGCTCCTCCTCCGACTGGATGAGGCAGGTGGCATACATCCCCCGTAATTCAGGCTCATTCTCCCTCGGCTGGGAGAATCCCTGGGTCAATGTCTCTTTCTCCGCCTCCGGCATAGGCCACAGGTTCACTACAAGCGAGAACCTTCCAGCCACCCGTATCGCCGGATTCATGGAGTTTGGCGCCGGCCTCTGGAAGGTGGTCTCGCTTGGCCGCTCCTCGCTCGAGCTGAGGGCCAACATAATAAATATGTTCGACAGGCAATACGAGATAGTGGCCAATTACCCTATGCCCGGACGCTCGTTTCAGTTCACTGTCAGATATGAATTATGAAAAAAACAATATAACCGTAATAATAAAATATGAATCAGATCAGCAAAAGCTCTATCATGAAAAGGAAGTTCCCTGTTTTCATTTTTTCCGCGCTTCTCGCGCTTGGCGCCGCGTCGTGTAGCGACGACAACAACGGCGACACTCCGGATCCCGACATGCCCGAGAATACACTCGGTGTCTACGTGCTCAACAACGGCAACATGGGAAAAAAGATCGAGGGCGACATCACCTATTACGACTACACCGAGCGGAAGGCTTTCCAGAACATCTTCCAGAACGCCAACGGCCGCAGCCTCGGCAACTCCCCGCAGTGTGCGGTGGTATATGGCTCGAAGATGTATGTCGGCGTCTATGAGTCAAACACCATCGAGGTGATCGACCGCAATACTTACAAATCAATCACGCAGATTCCTCTTGCCGGGCGCGACGCCTCGATGCCCCGCGGCATGGTGGCCAGAGACGGCAAGGTCTATGTGTCGATGTACTCCGGCTACGTCTCGCGTCTCGACACGCTCTCCCTTGCGATCGATAAGGATGTGAAGGTCGGCCCCAACCCCGAGAAGATAGCGATCCTCGGCAATTACCTCTATGTCCCCAATTCCGACGGCATGTCGTGGAACACCACGGGATATGGCAAGACTGCCTCGAGGATCAATCTCGACACTTTCTCCACGGCGGAGAATTTCGAGGTGGGCCTCAACCCGACTAAGTTCGTCACCGACGGCTCCTCGCTCTTCCTCCTCTGCATGGGCAACTACGGCGACGTGCCGGCCACTGTCTACAGGGTGGATCCCTCCGACCTCAAGTCTACGGAGATCGGAAAGTTCACCCTTATGGCGGCCGACAGCAACTACCTCTACCTCATCAATGCCCCCTACGGCGTCGACAAGATCTCCTATCAGAAATACAATATCGCCACGGGTACCTTCTCCGACATGATTTCCGACGAGGGTGTCGAATCTCCGGCTGATATCGCGGTCGATCCCCGCACGGGCAACATCTTCATCACGTCATATGTCATTGAGAACGGCTACGCCAACTATGCCATCGACGGCTATGCCAGGTTCTACGATGCCTCCGGCGCCAACAAAGGCCGCTTCACCACAGGTGTCGGCCCCGTGCTGATGTTCTTCTCCATGCGTTGATAATCCATACGTCATGAGGTCACAAAATCATGAATCCGGATTGTAGGGACGTGCCTTTGGCACGTTTCATACTGGCACGAATGATGGCGTGGCATGGGCTGCTGAAACATGCCGGAGGCATGTCCCTACAGGTCGACCATTGCTTTTAGTGACATCGATATTAATGATACAATGCTTAGAAAAAACAATTTTCTTGTATATATTATAGTTGTGATCACGTCATTGCCTTTCCTGCAGGGATGCGGGGAAGGCAATGCCTCGTCTGCCGGGAAGCTCACGGAGCTTCCCGTGACGCATGCGCGGCTGCTCTCCCTCTCGGAGGGCGACGGCTACACTCTGGCCGAGGTGCGCAACCCCTGGGATACGGCCCGCACGCTCCATCGCTATGTGCTGGTGGAGCGCGGTGCGGAGGTGCCGGAGCTGCCGTTTCAGGCCACTGTGGTGCGCGTTCCCCTCTCGAGGGTGGTGGTGTCGTCGGTGATCCACAGCTCTCTGATCGGTGATTTCGGAGCTGCCGACAGCATTGCCGGAGTGTGTGACGCGGAGTGGTTCAACAAGCCGCCGATGAACCGGCGCATAGCCGGAGGAGAGGTGGCCGACTGTGGCAACAGCATGGCGCCCGATGTGGAGCGGATGCTGCGGCTGAGGGCCGGAGCCATCTTCGTGGCTCCGTTTCAGAACAACGGTGGCTACGGCAAGATCGACCAGGCCGGTATCCCGGTGATAGAATGTGCCGACTATATGGAGACCTCTCCTCTGGGGCGTGCGGAGTGGATGCGATTCTACGGCCGTCTCTTCGGGCAGGGCGCTATGGCCGACAGTCTCTTCGACGCCACTGTGAGCCAGTATGGTCAGCTCGCCGCCGTAGGTCGCAAGGCTTCTACGAAGCCGTCGGTGCTCGTCGACCGCATCTACGGCCAGAGCTGGAATGTGCCCGGCGGCGAGTCTACTCTCGGACGCCTTATCGAGGACGCCGGAGGCCGCAACATCTTCGACCGCTACCGCCGCAGCGGAAGCGTGGCGCTCGCCCCGGAGAAGGTGCTCTACGAGGGTGCCGGCGCGGATGTGTGGCTCATACGCTATAATGATGAGCGCGGACCGCTCACGCTCAGGGAGCTCGGCGGCGAGAGCCCGCTCTATCCGAGGGTGGCGGCTTTCGGCCGGGGCGATGTCTACGGTGTCAATACATCGGTGTCGTCTTATTATTCCGATATGCCGTTTCATCCGCAGTGGGTGCTTGCCGATGTTATCGGTGTGCTCCATCCGGAGGCGGGTGTCAGTCCCTCGCGGCGTTATTTCCTCCGCCTCTCCCCTCGGTAATGGTATTACAGCCTGTAGGGACGCTTTCCAAAGCGGCCGCCTGTCAGTAGCTGATTCAGTAGAAATCGCAAGGTCATGAGAAAGGTCAGATATGCATTCATCATAGTGGCGGCGCTCACGGCGGCGCTCTTCGTGCTCAACATCTTCATGGGCTCTGTGCGGATACCCTGGCGCGAGGTGTCGGCCGTGCTCTTCGGCGGTGATGGGGTCTCCGATCCGGCCATCCGCTTCATCGTCGTCGAGAGCCGTCTGCCAGGCCGTCACGGCCCTGCTGGCGGGAGCCGCGCTCGCCGTGTCGGGCCTGATGCTCCAGACCTCGCTGCGTAACCCCCTTGCCGGACCGTCGATACTCGGCATCAGTGCCGGAGCCGGCCTCGGCGTGGCCGTGGTGATGCTGCTCTTCGGTGGCAGTGTGGCCCTCGGCTCGATATCCGTGGGAGGCCGCACCGCCGTGCTCCTCGGGGCGCTCGCCGGCTCGCTGCTCATCATGGCCCTTCTCCTTCTTCTTTCCTCATGGCTTAAGAACACCCTCATGCTCCTCATCGCCGGCATCATGCTCGGCTACCTCACCTCCTCGCTCATCACGCTTCTCAATTTCACGTCGACGGCCGAGGGTGTACACGGCTACACCATCTGGGGCATGGGCACGTTCAACTCCGTGAGCATGCGGCAGATGCCCCTCTTCGCCGGCGTCTCTATCGCCGGACTGATACTGTCGGTGATGCTCATCAAGCCGCTCAACCTCATGATCCTCGGCGACAACTACGCGCGCAATCTGGGCCTCAACCTCATGCGCACGCGCAATCTGCTGCTCTTCGCTACAGGCGTGCTGACGGCGGTGGCCACTGCCTACTGCGGTCCGGTGTCGTTCATCGGCCTGGCGGTGCCGCATATCGCGCGTATCATCTTCCGGCGCGACGACCACCGGGTGCTTCTTCCCGCCACCATCGTGCTCGGTGGAGCGGTGGCCCTGCTCTGCAATCTTATCTGCGTGGCGCCCTCCGACTCCATGCTGCCGCTCAACGCCGTGACGCCCCTCATCGGCGCCCCGGTGATCATCTACGTCATCGTGAAGCGCCGCTGACTCCCATAAATTGCTAATTGCTAATTACTAATTGCAAATTGCTGATTGTTAAAGTCCGGCAAGCAGCATCACTGCCGCTGCTGCGGCAATCACCGATATCGCCTCGGCGTTCACGGCGACGGATATGGCCTTGCGGCAGTCGGCATCGGTGAGCTCGCGCGGATTGTCGCCGATATAGGGCTTCTCCACCACCTGTCCGAAATATGTATGCGTACCTCCGAAGCGGCATCCGAGCACTCCGGCCATCGCCGCTTCCGGCCAGCCCGAGTTGGGGCTCGCGTGGCAGGGACCGTAATGTCTCACGAAGCCCCAGAGGTCGGGCCTTCCCGCCGCCAGCAGGATGAAGAATGCCGTTAGGCGTGCCGGTACGAAATTGGCCACGTCGTCGATTCTCGCGGCGATTCTTCCGAAGTCTATGTATCTCTCTGTCTTGTAGCCTATCATCGAGTCGAGGGTGTTCACCATCTTATAGGCGAGCATCCCTGCCGGGCCGGCGAGCACATACCAGAAGAGGGGCGCCACCACGCCGTCGCTGAGGTTCTCGGCGAGGGTCTCCAGAGCCGCCGTGCGTATCTCCTGGGCGTCGAGCTGAGAGGTGTCGCGGCCGACTATCCGCGCCACCTGCCGGCGCCCGGCCTCCACGCTGACGGCTACGGCGCGAAACACTTCCCTCACCTCCCTGATCAGCGTGCAGCCTGCCAGAGAGTAGAACACTATCACGGTGGCGACGGCCACCTGGAGTATGGCCGATGCCCCGGAGGCCACCATCAGCAGTTCGCCGGCCATGTAAGCGGCCACGATGAGGGCGATGGCAGTCAGGGCGCCTTTCGTCACCCTGTCGGCCCCGTTGTTGTAGCGCTTCTCCAGCGCCGCTATCGCTTTGCCGTATCCCACCACGGGATGGGGCAGCCCCTCGGGGTCGCCGAATATCCTGTCGAGTATCCACCCCAGCAGCAGGGGCAGCGTCCATATCACGATTCTGTCCATTTTCGTAAGGCTTCTATGAGGAGGTCGTTTTCGGCCGGCGTCTGTGCGGCCACTCTGAAATATCTTCTGTCGAGTCCCCGGAAGTTGGAGGCGTCGCGTATGAGGATGCCGTGATGCTCCACGAGCCACTCCTTAAGCTCTGCGGCCTCGCCGCGTGGGAGCCGGCAGAGCAGGAAGTTGCAGTCGGTGGCGCTTGTGGCTATCTGCATGTCGTTGAATGCGGCGGCGATGCGGAGGGCCTCGCGGTGGAGCCCCTTTCTGTCTATGCTGTATTCGTCTGAGTGCTCTAAGAGGTAGAGCCCTGCCTCGACGCTCAGTGCCCCCATCGACCAGGGCATGCGCATGCGGCGCAGCGGCCCGAGCAGCTCCGGGGCGCCGGCAAGGTAGCCGAGACGCACTCCGGGTATGCCGAAACGTTTCGTAAATGACCCCAGCGCCAGCACGTTGCTTCTGGTAAGCATCTCGCTGATGCCCATCACCGGCGCCACGCTGTAGCCGGCGTATGAGGCGTCGACCACCGTTATCCTGTCGGAATCGGCGTCGAGCGCAAGGGCCATGCTCTCCGGCGTGATGACGGTGCCTGTGGGGTTGTTGGGGTTGCATGTCCAGCGGAGTCGGCAGCGCGGGTCGTCGCCGTCGGTTATGGTGTGGCCGTTGAGGCGGCATGCGTCCTCGTATTCGCTGAAGGTCGGGGTGTCGATGCCCGACACGGCGCCGGCGTATCTCCGCGCTATCATATAGATGGCCTCGGTGGCGCCGTTGAAGGCCATGACCTGCTCGGGCGTGATGCTGAGAGAGGAGGCGAGTACCGCTTCCAGATGCCACGGCTCCGGCTCCGGATAGCTGCGCAGTAGGTGTTCTTTCGAGGCGAGGTGGCGCATCAGGGCCTCGTGGCTGCCGAAGTCCCGTATATTACTGCTGAAATTGTGTCTCACCTTACCGCCATATCGGTAAAGGTCGTCGCCATGTCCCTCAATCATCGCGGCCCATTATTTTGTAGAGGAGGTCTATGTCGAGGCTCTCGCGCAGCTGGGCGGCGAGGGCGTCATACTGGCTCTCGCGGTATGCCCGGTAGTCGAAACGCATCATCTCCGGTTCGTCGCTGTGGAGCCCGATCAGGCGGTCCACCACAGCGTCGTTGTCGAGGATGCCGTGGATGTATGTGCCGAAGCAGTGGCTGTCGGCCACGCAACCGTCGGGCTCGCCGGTGTCGAGGATGCAGAGGGGGGTGGCGCCGCCGGTGTCGGTGGCGCCGGCATGTATCTCGTAGCCGGTGCAGGGGGGGGCGTCGCCGGAGAGTGTGACCCGCACCTGGCGGGTGGTCTTTCCGGGGAGCAGCACCGTCTCGCATGGGAGCATGCCGAGCCCCGGCGACTCCTTCACCGGGCTCTCCACTCCGTCGGGGTCGAGGATTCTTGTACCCATCATCTGGTAGCCGCCGCATATACCCATGACTGTGGCGCCGCGCTCGCGGGCTGCCGCGATTGCCTGGTCGATGCCGTGTTGCCGGAGCCAGACGAGGTCGGCGATGGTCGATTTGGTGCCGGGGAGGATCACGACGTCGGCGCCCTGCAGGTCGGCGCCCGACGCGGCATAGTAGAGGTTGACGCGCGGGTCGAGCTCCAGACGGTTGAAGTCGGTGAAGTTGGAGAGGTGGGGGAGCAGCACGACGGCCATGTTGACCTTTCCGGCCACGGCGCGGCGGCTCTTGCCGCTGAGCCCGAGTGAGTCCTCCTCCTCGATGTGGATGTCGCGGCGGTAGGGCACGACTCCGACCACCGGCACTCCGCATATCCCCTCCATCATCCTGCGTCCCTCGTCGAAGAGGCGGATGTCGCCGCGAAACTTGTTGATTATTATCCCCTTGATGCGTCGGCGGTCCTCCTCGGTCTGGAGCATTATGGAGCCGTAGGCGGAGGCGAAGACGCCGCCGCGGTCGATGTCGCCCACCAGATACAGCAGGTC
>USHH01000067.1 GCA_900554345.1 uncultured Bacteroidales bacterium
CCGCCGAAGGAGAGGCCCTTGCCTGTGAATGTGCCTGTGTTCTCGCGTGCGAGCTTCTTGTACATGCCGTACATGTAGCCTACCTCGCGGCCGCCTACGCCTATATCGCCTGCGGGCACGTCGCGGTCCGGGCCGAGGTTGCGCCAGAGCTCAAGGATGAAGGCCTGGCAGAAACGCATGATCTCGGCGTCGCTCTTGCCGCGGGGGCTGAAGTCGGAGCCGCCTTTGCCGCCGCCCATCGGAAGGGTGGTCAGCGCGTTCTTGAATGTCTGCTCGAAGCCGAGGAACTTGAGGATCGAGAGGTTGACCGATGCGTGGAAGCGGATACCGCCCTTGTAGGGGCCGATGGCGTTGTTGAACTGTACGCGGTAGCCGATATTGTTCTGAACTTCTCCCTTGTCGTCTACCCAGGTGACGCGGAATGTGAAGATGCGGTCGGGCTCTACCATCCGCTCTATGATGCGTGCTTTCTCGAATTCAGGATGCTGGTTGTAGACCTCCTCTACTGAAAGAAGCACTTCTTTCACAGCCTGGAGATACTCCTTCTCGCCGGGATGCTTTGCTTCAAGCCCGGCCATGATCTCGGAAATGTTCATGTTAGTCAGTTTAGATTTATGGTTAAACGTGTTGTTGTTTCTTATTTGATGCAAAAGTACAATCTTTATTTGATATGGCAAAGGTTTTCCTTACAAATTTTTGTTTCCGCCCTTTTTTCCTCCTTATATAATACGGGGAGGCGCGTCCGCGTTGCCGCAGGCGCGCCTCCCTCTATAAAAATCAGGGTCGGGACTTGGTCTTATTTCTGTGTGAAGATCACGATACGGTTCCAGTCGTTGGTGCGGTAGGGCTGCACGTCGGAGCCGTCGTATTTCACTGTCAGCCTCGAGGGATCGATGCCGTAGGTCTTGATCAGGGCGTTGGCCACTGCGTCGGCCCTTCTCTTCGAGAGAGCCATGTTGTAGTCGCTCGTGCCGGTGTCTTTGTCGGCATAGCCTACGATGACTACTTTCTCCTCGGGATTGGCCTTCAGCCATTCAGCCATATTGTAGACGTTGACCTCCTCCGTAGGCATGATCTCGTCGGAGTTGATGAGGAAGCGCACGGTGGTCATGAGCGGCGCGTTGACGCAGTCTTTCTCCACGACCTCGGGGCAGGGAAGCTGGCTCTCGAGGGCGGCGATGGTCTGTGCGCTGTTGAGGAGCTCGGCGCGGAGGTTGTTCACCTGGTTGTTGAGGCCTGCGAGCTGACTCATCGATTCGCATTCATTATATGATTCCCATGTGCGGCCGTTGATGTTGAAGCTGAAGCCGCCGAGGGCTGCGATGTTGGCCTCGATGGGGCGTCCGTAGCTGCAGCCGTTCCAGTTGTCGCCGTAGAAGGAAGCCCTTGCCTCTGCGAAGAAGTCGACATACCTGCAGAGACGGAACCTGAACTGGATGCCGGCGCTCACGGGCAGCGACCAGCTTGTGGTGCGCAGCTTGTTGCTGTGGCGGCGGTAGATGTTGCTGCCGGATGCCGGATTGCCCTTGGAGTCCTTGATGCCCCATGTGCAGTCGCCTCCGAGACCCACGTATGGAATCACGCTGACCACGCGGTCGGGATTCACACCGGCGATGGTGTTACACATATCCCACATAAGCTCGAGGTTGAGGTTGACGTGCTTGGCATGTGTCCAGCCGTTGGTGGGCTGTTCGGTGGTGGGGTTGTTCCAGTGGAGGGCGCCCCCCAGGGCGTTGACCCTTACAGCCAGGTAGGGGGAGAACCAGTGGCCGAAGCCGAAGTTCATCGCCAGAGTCATGTTCTTGCGGTTTACGTTGTGTCCCGGCGACTCTACGCCTATACCCCTCTCCACGAAAGGCTGGTTGATGCCGGCGCCAAGCTGGATAAACCAGTTGTTGCGCCATCCGGCGAAGTAGCGGTTGGTGTTGTCACACGAGAATTCGGTCACTGATACAGCCTCGTCTTCGATCACGACGGGCTCCTGGGCCTTCGCGCCTGTCGGAAGCATCGTGGCTCCGGCGCACAGCGCTATAAGACAGTAGAGATTTTTAGCTTTCATAATTAATCTTAATTAGAATATAGTGTTTGTTTTGATTTTATATTCATAACGTATGCGCCTTTTCATTGGTTCATTTTTTTTAACGTACATTTCACCACGCCCGGGATTTAATGCGGATTGTGTTTTGAGAGTTGGAGCTTTTTAGTTAATTTCGCGTATTATTTGAAGCCACAATCCGCGAGACTGCATGCGCCGCAACAGGATTATCAGCATATCGGTATTCGATGAGTCGCGGCTCCACACACTTCTGAAGTGGAGCTGCCCCTCGCGTCGTCTCCCTGTGGCGGCTCTCTTCCTCATGGCGGCCTGCCTTATGGCGGCCGTTCTCGTGGTGGCTTTCACACCGTTGCGGCGCCTCCTTCCCGGCTCGCTCGACGACACCCGTCGCGAGGCCCTGGGGCAGCGCCTCCCGCGCCTCGACTCCCTGCAGCGACTCTCCGAGCTCAACGCCGCCTATCTCGCCGACATCACCCGCGTGGCCGACCATCAGCGTCCGGGCGCCGACACGGCCGGGCGGGCGGCCCGCAAGACCGTCTATTCCGACTCGCTTCTCGCCCCTCTCCCGGCAGAGGCCCGTTTCGTGGCCTCCGTGGCCGAGCGCGAGAAGTTCAATCTCTCGGTCATAGCGCCGCTTGCCGGCGGCAGCGTGATGTTCTATCCTCCCGATGAGGGTGCGGTGGCTGCTTCCGAGTCGCGCGGCAGCATGCGCCAGAAGATCCTCATGCCTCCCGACGCCAATGTGGGCGCCCTCGCCGACGGCACTGTGGTGGCCGTCTATTACGCGCCGGAGGAGCGCGGATATGCCGTGGTGACCCAGCATGGCCGCGGATTCCTCTCCCGATACTCGCGTCTGGGCTCACCGCTCGTGGCCGTGGGCGACGTGGTGGCCGGCGGACAGGCACTCGCTCTCCCGCTTTCCGCGCCTGGGCGACGGGGCGACGTCATATACCTGGAGATGTGGCACAACGGCACTTCCTTGCCTCCATCCGACTATATTCTCCAAAAAAATCATTAACTTCGCGATATGATTCTCTCCTTAATATATAATAACCCCGGGGCGCTCCCTCCAGCGGCGCTCCAAATTACTGTTTGATGTGGACAACGACAAGAAAAAGATAGCCGTGCTCGGCAGCACGGGCAGTATAGGCACCCAGACCCTCGACATCATCGCCGAGTATCCCGACCGTTTTCAGGCCACCCTTCTCACGGCCCGCCGTCAGTGGGAGCTGCTGGCCCAGCAGGCCCGTAAGTTTCTTCCCCGCAGGGTAGTGATTGCCGACGAGCGCTATTATGCCCGTCTGCGCGACGCCCTCTCCGACCTCTCCATCGAGGTTGAGGCCGGCGACGAGGCCGTGGCCCGCGCCGCCGCCGAGGTGGAGGCCGATGTGGTGGTCACCGCCATGGTGGGCTACAGCGGCCTCGTGCCCACGGTGAAGGCAATCGAGGCCGGGCGCACCATAGCGCTCGCCAACAAGGAGACGCTCGTGGTGGCCGGATCGGTCATCACGGAGCTCGTGAAGCGCCACGGCGTGGATGTGGTGCCCGTCGACAGCGAGCATTCCGCCATCTTCCAGTGCCTTCACGGCGAGCGGCGCTCAGAGGCGCGCAAGATCCTTCTCACGGCCAGTGGTGGCCCCTTCCGCAAGCTTTCGAAGGAGCAGCTCGGGAAGGTGACGGTGGCCGACGCCCTCAACCATCCCAACTGGAAGATGGGGGCCAAGGTGACGGTCGACTCCGCCTCGATGATGAACAAGGGCTTCGAGATGATAGAGGCCCGGTGGCTCTTCGACTGTCCGCCGGCTGCCATCGAGATCGTGGTGCATCCTCAGTCAATAGTGCATTCGATGGTGGAGTTTGTCGACGGCTCGGTCAAGGCCCAGCTCGGCGTGCCCGACATGCACCTTCCCATCCGCTATGCCCTCGGCTATCCGGAAAGGCTTCCGACCACCCAGCCCCCGCTCTCGTTCGCCAAATACCGCGAGCTCACATTCGAGGCGCCCGACTACGACAAGTTCCCCCTTCTCACCTATGCCTTCGAGGCAGTGGAGGCCGGCGGCAACATGCCCTGCATACTCAACGCCGCCAACGAGATAGCGGTGGCGGCCTTCCTCGACCGCCGCATCCGCTTCGTCGACATGCCGCGTGTGGCCAGGCTCACGATGGAGAAGGCATCATTCGTAGCCGTCCCCACGCTTGCCGACCTCATGGCCTCCAACGGCGAGGCCCGCGCCATCGCCGCGGAGATTGTGGAGCGCATGTGACCCGCACCCGCATCCTGATATTGACATTATAATACCTTTCCTTCTGTGGATACATTTCTCATTAAGGCCGTGCAGCTTATAGTGGCATTGGCTTTCCTTGTGATAATACACGAATTCGGCCATTTCCTCTTCGCGAGGATCTTCGGCGTGAAGGTCGAGAAGTTCTATATCTTTTTCGACCCCTGGACCGAGCTTTTCAAGTGGAGGCCGAAGAAATATATCGGCGCTTTCGGGAAGACGAAAAAACTCCGCGGCTGCCCCGAGGGGGCGGAGGCAGACGAGAAGCCGAAAGGGTTCTGGTCTGACACCGAATACGGCATCGGGTGGCTTCCGCTCGGGGGCTACTGCAAGATCGCCGGCATGATCGACGAGAGCATGGACACCGAGCAGATGAAGCAGCCGGCGAAGCCGTGGGAGTTCCGCTCCAAGCCTGCCTGGCAGCGCCTGCTCATCATGATCGCCGGCGTGCTCTTCAATTTCCTTCTCGCCATCATCATCTATGCCGGCATAGTCTTCGCCACAGGCGAGAAATACGTGCCCTTCCGCGAGGCGAAGCTCGGCATGGCCTATTCGGGCGCGGCTCATGACATAGGTTTCCGCGACGGCGACATCCCCCTCTATGCCGACGGCGAGGAGCTCTCCTATCCCCCCGACGCACGCATGAAGATGGCGCAGGCCAAGGTGGTGACCGTGGAGCGCGAAGGGCGTCGCGTGGATGTGGCCGTTCCCTCCGATTTCCTCCTGCGCCTCGACAGTGAGGCCAAGAGCGACACCGCCATGATATCCTTCTTCACCTACCGCATACCCACGCGGGTGATCAATGTGGTGAAAGGGGAGGGGGCATATAAGGCCGGCATCCGCGAGGGCGACGAGATCATAGCCCTCAACGACACCGCGACCCCCTCGCTCGACGTCTTCTTCCGCCACCTCGCCGGTCACAACAACCGGACGGTGGCCCTTACCGTGACGCGACCCGCCGCCATCGGCCGCGACACCCTGCGCCTCGACGTGCCCCTCTCCGACAACTCCAAGATGGGAGTGGCCCTCGAGGTCGATCCCTCGAAGTTCTACCGCTCCGAGGAGAAGAGCTACAACCTCCTTCAGTCTGTGCCACGCGGCATCCAGATGGGCGTCGACAAGCTCACCTCCTACGCCTCGTCGATGAAGCTCGTCTTCACTAAGGAGGGGGCCAACAGCCTCGGCGGCTTCGGCACTCTCGGCAGCATATTCCCCGACAGGTGGAACTGGATCGCCTTCTGGAACATCGCGGCATTCTTCTCGGTGGCCCTCGCATTCATGAACATCCTGCCTATCCCGGCGCTCGACGGCGGCCACGTGCTCTTCCTGCTTTACGAGGTGATTTTCCGGCGGGCTCCGTCGCAGAAGTTCATGGAGCGCGCCCAGGTGGCCGGCATGCTGCTGCTGATAGCCCTTCTCATCTATGCCAACGGCATGGACATCTACCGTTTTTTTGTAAAATAGGATTATGAATCAGATAACATTGAAGAAAGGGAAGGAGGAGTCCCTCCTGCGTGGCCATCCGTGGGTATTCTCCGGAGCCATAGCCTCCATACCCGACGATACGGAGGAGGGCGACCTCGTGGCCGTCGTTGCCCACGACGGCACCCTCATGGGTGTCGGCCACTTCCAGATCGGCAGCATAGCCGTCAGGATGCTCGAGTTCGGCGTCTCCTCGCTTCCCGAGGATTTCTATTTCAAGCGTCTGTCGGCGGCCTTCGCCATGCGCGAGGCCCTCGGCCTCATCCGCCCCGACAACGACTCCTACCGCCTTGTGCACGGCGAGGGCGATTTCCTCCCCGGGCTCGTGGTCGACATCTACGCCGACACCGCCGTGATGCAGGCCCACAGCCCCGGCATGCACTTCGCGCGCTTCGAGATCGCCGACGCCCTCACCCGTCTTCCCGGAGCCCGCATCCGCAATGTCTACTACAAGAGCGAGACGCCCCTGCCGTATAAAGCGCGGCTCGATCCAGAGAACGAGTATCTCGTGGGTGGCTTCGACGGCAACATCGCCCTGGAGAACGGCCTCCGCTTCAACATCGACTGGATGAAGGGGCAGAAGACCGGCTTCTTCCTCGACCAGCGCGACAACCGCGCCCTGCTCGAGCGCTATGCCAGAGGCCGGAAGGTGCTCAATATGTTCTGCTACACCGGCGGCTTTTCCGTCTATGCCATGCGCGGAGGAGCCCTCTCCGTCGACTCCGTCGACTCCTCGGCCAAGGCCGCGGCTCTCACCGACGCAAACATAGAGCTCAATTTCCCCGGCGACCGGCGCCATCACACCTTCCCCTGCGACGCCTTCCAGTTTCTCGCCGACATGAAGCCGGGAGCCTACGACCTGATAGTGCTCGACCCGCCGGCCTTCGCGAAGCACCGCGGCGCCCTGCGCAACGGCCTCATCGGCTACCGCCGCCTCAATGCCAAGGCTTTCGAGAAGATCGCTCCCGGCGGCATACTCTTCACTTTCTCCTGCTCGCAGGTGGTGAGCCGCGAGCAGTTCCGCCTCGCCGTCTTCACGGCCGCCACCCTCGCCGGCCGCAAGGTGCGCATCCTCCCTCAGCTCACCCAGCCCGCCGACCATCCGGTCGACATCTGCCATCCGGAGGGGGAATACCTCAAGGGCCTCGTGCTCTACGTTGAATAGACAATCAAATATAAATCTTAATAAATCAATGACATCATGAAGAAATTCCTGCCTGCCCTCGTGGCGGGATCAATCGTGGCCATGCAGGCCCACGCAGTGGTCGACAAGGACTTCCCGTATGTGGTGGAGCGCTTCGCCGACATCGAGGTGCTCCGTTATGAGGTGCCTGAGTTCGACCGCCTCTCTCTCCAGCAGAAGAAGATGCTCTACTATCTCTCGCAGGCCGCCCAGGCAGGCCGCGACATCATCTGGGACCAGAACTGCCGCTACAACCTCCAGCTCCGCAAGCTCCTCGAGAACATCTACACCGGATACACCGGCGACAAGACGTCGGCCGACTGGAAGGCTTTCGACCGGTATATGAAGCAGGTGTGGTTTGGCAACGGCATCCATCACCATTACTCCAACGACAAGTTCACTCCCGGATTCTCCCAGGCATGGTTCGAGGCCCGCGTCGCCGAGCTCCCCCAGGATAAGCTTCCCCTCGACCCGGGGCAGTCGCCCGCCGAGATGAAGGCGCTCATGACGAAGGTGGTGTTCGACCCAGCGTTCATGGCCAAGAAGGTCAACCAGGACGGCACTCAGGACATCATCGCCACTTCGGCCGTGAACTTCTACGGCGACGGCGTGACGCAGAAGGAGGTGGAAGACTACTACGCCTCCATCAAGGATTCCGACGACCCCACTCCCATATCCTACGGACTCAACTCCAAGGTCGTGAAGGAGAACGGCGTCCTCAAGGAGGAGCACTACCATCTCAACGGCCTCTACGGCCCGGCCATCGCCAAGATCATCTACTGGCTCGACATGGCCAAGGGCGTGGCTGAGAACGATGCCCAGAAGGCATATATCACAAAGCTCATCGATTACTATATCACCGGCGACCTCCGCCTCTTCGACGAGTATTCCATACTCTGGGCCGAGGACACCGCCAGCGACGTGGATTTCGTCAACGGCTTCATCGAGAACTACAGCGACCCGCTCGGCATGACCGCCTCCTGGGAGTCGTATGTCAATTTCAAGAACCTCAAGTCGTGTGCCCGCACGGAGACCATCTCCTCCAACGCCCAGTGGTTTGAAGACAACTCGCCGGTGGATCCCCGCTTCCGCAAGCCGGAGGTGAAGGGTGTCTCCGCCAAGGTGATCAACGCCGCGATGCTCGCCGGCGACGCCTTCCCCGCCACGGCCATAGGCATCAACCTCCCCAACGCCAACTGGATCCGCGCCGCCCACGGCTCGAAGTCGGTGACACTCGAGAACATCACCGAGGCCTACGACATGGCCTCACACGGCAACGGATTCAACGAGGAGTTCGTGATCGACCAGCCCACATCGAAGCTTCTCGACGACTGGCTCTACATCACCGATATGCTCCATACCGACCTCCACGAGTGTCTCGGTCACGGCTCAGGCCGTCTGCTGCCGGGTGTCGACCAGGATGCCCTCAAGGAGCACGGCTCCACTCTCGAGGAGGCTCGCGCCGACCTCTTCGCCCTCTACTATCTCGCCGACCCGAAGCTTCAGGAGCTCGGCGTGCTCGAGAGCCCCGAAGCCTACAAGGCCGAATATTACAAGTATATGCTCAACGGCCTCATGACCCAGCTCAACCGCATCGAACCGGGCAAGGACGTGGAGGAGGCCCACATGCGCAACCGCCAGCTCATCGCCCGCTGGATCCTCGAGAAGGGAAAGAAAGACAAGGTGGTGGAGCTCGTGAAGAAGAACGGCAAGACCTTCGTGAAGATCAACGACTATAAGAAGATGCGCGCCCTCATCGCCGAGCTCCTCGCCGAGGTGCAGCGCATACGCAGCGAGGGCGACTACGCCGCCGGCAACAAGCTCGTCAACGACTATGCCGTGAAGGTCGACCCGAAGCTCCACAAGGAGGTGCTCGAGCGCTACTCGAAGCTCGACATCCCGCCCTACAGGGGATTCATCAATCCGGTCTATACTCCTGTCTACGACGACAAGGGAGAGATAGTCGACATCAGGCTTACCTACGGCGAGACATACCCCGAGCAGATGCTGCGCCTGAGCCGCGACTTCACCACACTTGGATATTGAGGGGAGAGCGGTTATGAACCTACAGCAGATAAAATCGAGGTTTATGGCCATGCGCAACGGCATCGTGGCCGACGCCCTCCGCAAGGGGGGAATGCCACATAAGGTGATCTTCGGCCTCAATGTGCCGCAGCTTTCCGAGATCGCCGCCTCCGTGATATCCGACCGCGAGGTGCTCGCCGAGCAGCTCTGGGCCGACCGGGAGGTGCGCGAGTCGCGTCTGCTGGCGTGCTGGCTCTTCGACCCCACGGTGATGCCGGAGCAGAGGGCCCGGATGCTCATCGACGAGGTGCGCACGCGTGAGGAGGCCGACATCCTGGCGTTCCGCACCCTGCGCCGCCTCCCTTACGCCCGCGCCCTTCTCGAGAACCTCACGGGCGACGACGGCTCGTATCCGTCGTACGCGGCCGAGGCCCTCGCCCGCAACCTCGCATAGATTTCGCATAAATTCCTTATTTCACCACTACTTACTTACTTCGGGCCGCGTCATGTCTCCATGGCGTGGCTCTCTTCACTAAACCAAACGGGAAGCCGACGCGTTATTGAGTGAAAACAAGATTATCCACTCATCATGTCTCCATTCAACGGACGCCCGCTCCCTTACGTCAACCGTGACGTAAGCTGGATGTATTTCAACCGCCGCATCCTTCAGGAAGCGCAGCGCCATGACGTGCCTCCGCTCGAACGCCTCTCCTTTCTCGGCATCTATTCCAACAACCTCGACGAGTTCTTCCGCGTCAGGATGGCCACCATCTCGCGCATAGCCACCCTCCCCGGCAAGAGGATGAAGACGCAGCGCGACAACGCCCGCGCCCTCTTCAACCGTCTCGCCGCCATCGACAACGACTATTCGCATGAATACGAGAAGACCGTGGCCCGGATCGTGGCCGCGCTCGCCGAGAGCG
>USHH01000068.1 GCA_900554345.1 uncultured Bacteroidales bacterium
GTGTAAATCGGAACTGTTTTTGAAAAAAGAAAAATATTTTTCTCGCGGTGGTGTAACCGCAGCGGGACGCCATGCGTCAAACGGTTACAAAATTAACAAAATCATTTCATCAACCCATAAAACACATCACATTATGAATATGGATTTCATCATGGTGCCTCTGGTGCTCTTCATCATCGGCGAGACCATCTACAGAATCTTTCAGCTTTACGCCACCCGCCGCGAGCGCATCCTCTTTATAGAGAAGATGAACGAGATTCCCGCCGACGCAGCCGAAACATGTGCCCGGCGCCTTCAGAGCCAGCGGTCGCTTCTCAATTTCCAATCGTCAGGAATAGGACGCTTCACCTCCCTGCGCTGGGCCCTCGCGCTCATGGGAATAGGTCTCGGCATGCTCGCAGGCATCCTCATCGACGTGGCGCTCAATCCGCGCATCCTTGACCAGTGGGACTTCACCGACGGCATCTACGGCGTGATCTTCGCGGCCTCCATGTTCCTGTTCGGCGGCCTGGGCCTCGTCATCTCCTACATAGTGGAGAACCGCCAGTCGCGCTCCTCCGGCTCCCCGAAGGAGTAATTCCTCACAATCCGTTGCATCGCGTGACGGCGACGACGCCCTTCAGGGCGTTGCCGCCGCCGTGCTTATTTCTCCAGGTCGGCCGGGACCCGACGCGTGAGCAGCGAGAAGACGACTATAATCACAGCCAGCCCGATGAATACCCATGCCGTGGAGTGCATGATATCGCCACGGCCCACAAGGGGCGCCACGACCGCTCCGAATGCGTAGCCGGCCACGCCGAGGATGGCCGACGCATCGCCTGCGTCGCCACGACCCTCATTCATCGCCAGCGTGTTGCCCGCCGTGAAGATCATCCCTAAGGAGAAGAGGATGGGAAGCAGCAGCAGCTCGTAGAGCCAGAACGAGTCGAAGCAAAGCAGCGCCACGCTCTCCAGCGCCACACTCGCGGCCACGCAGACCCCTCCGGTGAAGGCAGCCCGCTTCAGCGGCTTGAACCTCAGCGCCAGCATCGACCCCGTGGCCACCATTATCGAGTTGGCTCCCATGATGCAGCCGAACACATCCTGCCGGAATCCGTAATGGGTCTGCATGATGAACGGCGCCGACGATATGTAGGCGAACAGCAGTCCCAGCGCCGCGCCTTTAAGCAGCACATGGGTCATGAACGGCCGGTCGCAAAGCAGCGGCCCGTAGGCCTTGAAGGCTTTCCATACGCTTCCCTGTTCGCGCTTAGCCTCCGGCAGGCTCTCCTTCAGCATCGGCGAGAACGCCAGCAGAATGACGGCAAACGCCGTCAGCACCACAAACACGCCTTTCCAGTCGAAATGCTGCGACACAAACCCGCCGATTACCGGCGCGCTGGCCGGCGCGAACCCGTTGATGGCGCCCACGATGGCCATGGTCTTCGCCAGCTGCCGCCCCTGGAAGAAGTCGGTCGGGATGCTGCGTGCCAGGAAATACCCTCCCGACGCCCCTATGCCCTGCACGAGCCGACACCCGAGGAAGAAATGGATGGTGGGGGAGAACAGGGAGGCCACCGCTCCGGCTATGAACACCAGCACCGAGGCCACCAGGATCGGCTTGCGTCCGTATTTGTCGCTGAACGGGCCAAGCAGGATCTGTCCCAGGCCCAGGCCTATCATTCCGAATGTAAGGCCGAGCTGCACTGTCGGCACCGAGCAGTGGAAATAACCGGTCATCGAGGGGAGCGAAGGCACATACATATCGTTGACAAACGAGCCGAACGCGCTTAGCGCCGCAAGATATATTACTAAAAAGGTGAATCTGACTGTAATGCCGGTTCTGGTGGTGAGTGTCTTCATAATTGCCTTGGTCGGGAGATGTTGATAAGCGGGAATGTCAGTGGCCGATGCCGGTCGTGATGACGTATGCGGTGTATCCGAGGTAGAGGGCTATGAGCAGAATGCCTTCGGGGCGGCTGACGCCACGGCTCCTTGTGGCCCCGAAAATCCACAGCAGCACCGCCGCGGCGACCAGTGTCGTGAAGTCGATGAACGTGATGGTGCCGGCGTCGAGCGGGCGGCATGTGGCGCAGACTCCAATAATGAAGAAGACATTGAAGGCGCATGCGCCCACCACATTGCCGAGCGCGATCTGCGGCTGGCGTTTCCAGGCGGCGATCGCCGAGGGGGCGAGGTCGGGAGCCGAGCTGCCGAAAGCCACTATGGTAAGACCCACCATAGCCTCCGAGAGGCCTGCCTTAAGCGCTATCGCAGACGCACCGTCGACTATCCAGTTGCCGCCGGTCACGAGCGCCGCGAGGCCGCCGACAATCATCACGGCCGAGAGCCAGATGCTCTGCGCGCCGTTTCCTGTCCGGTCGATGTCGCCCCTGATGCGCCTCAACAGGAGGGCCGGAGTGAGGCGACGGGCGTGAGCCTCATCAGCGGCGAGGGGCGCCGGCTGCCTGCTGACGGGTAGCGGATCCGGTCGCTGAGAAGCCCGGGCGCTGTCAGGCGCCTCCTTGAGCTTTACGGGCTCCGGCTTCGCCATCGAGAAGGTATAGGCCATGAAGATGGCGAAAAAGGCCAGCAGCATAAGGCCGTCGGTGCGCGACACCATATTGCAGTGGCTGCCGTCGAAGAGGACGTCGTCTCCGCAGAAGAATAAGGTCAGGGAGGAGAGCACGAGCATGAAAATGTCTTTGTTCTCCATATCTTTCCCTATCGGCACCGGGGTGATGACGGCCATCACGCCCACCACGAAGAGCAGGTCGAAGATGTTGGCGCCCACGATGTCGCCCAAGGCGAGCGACGATTTCCCCTCAAGCGTCGACATCAGCGATATCACCAGGTCGGGCGTCGAAGAACCGAAGGCCACGACGGTGAGGCCGATCACCAGCTTGGAGACATGGAAACGGCGTGCCACAGCCTCGGCGCCGTCGGTGAGGTAGTTGCCGCCGGCCACTATGAGGATGAGGCCCAGAATCAGGAACAGTATGTCGTGAAACATCGCGGATATAATTTAAGTGGACTTTTAGATATAACCAATCAGGGGGCGACAATGATTAACCGGGACGAAAAAATCAAACAAATGCAGAGTCGTTGTGAAAGCTGGCGCGATGCGTCGCCATTCCGCGGCGGTTATGTCTCCGGTGGGCGCGACGGTTTACAAAATGGCACCGAAGTGGCCGTATGAAAATAAATATCGCGGGTAATTTGTGCAATTCAGGGATTTTCATTAATTTTGACAAAAATTGGAGAGGCCTCTGCGGAAGCCTTTCATATTCACCATGAAACGCCTTAACCATCAACCATGAGCCAGAAAATTTCATTGCAGGAGGCTGTGGGGAAAATCAAGGACGGCATGACCATCATGGTCGGCGGCTTCCTTGCCAACGGCACTCCCAACTCCATCATCGACGCCCTCGCAAAGTCAGGGGTCAAGGATCTGACTGTAATATGCAACGATACCGCGTATCCCGACAAGGGTATCGGCCAGCTGCTCGTCAACGGACAGATAAAGAAACTCATCGCGTCATACATCGGCGCAACGCCGCAGGCCTCCGAGAAAATGAACAGCGGAGAGCTTGAGATCGAGTTCTCGCCGCAGGGCACGCTCGCCGAGCGTGTAAGGGCCGGCGGCTGCGGTCTCGGCGGCTTCCTCACCCCCACCGGCCTCGGCACTGTTGTGGCCGAAGGAAAGCAGGTGATGAACATCGGCGGCAAGGACTACCTGCTTGAGCTTCCCCTCCGCGCCGATGTGGCCCTGATCGGCGCCAGCGTGGCCGATGAGGCAGGCAACCTCGTCTACAGAGGCACTTCCATGAACTTCAACCCCCTGATGGCCACAGCCGCCGACCTCGTGATCGTCGAGGCCAAGGAGCATGTGCCCGTCGGAGAGATCCTTCCTGAGAACGTCCACACTCCCGGCGTGCTTGTAGACTATATCCTTGAATATTGACACTCTGCGCGCCGGCCTCTGCCGGCCGGCTGCTCATTATAATAATTGTATATAAATGGAAAAATCGATGATTCGCGTGCGCATGAGCGCAAAAGACGCCCACTATGGCGGTAATCTTGTTGACGGAGCCCACATGGTACACCTCTTCGGCGACGTGGCGACAGAGCTGCTCATCATGCACGACGGCGACGAAGGCCTCTTCTGCGCCTACGACAATATAGAATTTCTCGCTCCAGTGTATGCCGGCGACTATATCGAGGCAGTCGGCGAGATCGTGAAGGTGGGCAACACCTCGCGCAAGATGGTGTTCGAGGCCCGCAAGGTGATCGCCCCGCGCCCCGACATCTCCGCTTCCGCAGCCGACGTGCTTCCCGAGCCTGTGGTGGTGTGCCGCGCCAGCGGCACGTGTGTAGTGAAGAAAGAAGACCAGCGTAAGAACTGACGGATATGGAGAAGCTTATCATCACCGCCGCCATCTGCGGCGCGGAGGTCACAAAGGAGCAGAACCCCGCTGTGCCCTACACTGTGGAGGAAATCGTGCGTGAGGCCAAGTCGGCTGTCGACGCCGGAGCAGCCATCGTGCATATCCACGTGAGGGAAGACGACGGCACTCCCACCCAGAGCAAGGCCCGCTTCAAGGAGTGTATCGACGCCATCCTCAAGGTGTGTCCCGACGTGATACTCATCCCCTCCACCGGCGGCGCCGTAGGCATGACCGCCGAGGAGCGCCTCCAGCCCACGGAGCTCGACCCCGAGATGGCCACTCTCGACTGCGGCACATGCAATTTCGGCGACGACGTGTTTGAGAACACGATGCCCATGATGCGCGACTTCGGCAAGCGCATGATGGAGCGCGGCATCAAGCCCGAATATGAATGCTTCGAGATGGGTCATCTCGACACCGTGCTCAACATGGCCCGCAAGGGACAGGTGCCCGGAGCCCCCATGCAGTTCAATTTCGTGCTTGGCGTGCCCGGCTGCACCACAGCCACGGTGCCCAACCTGTGCTGGCTGGTCAACGCCATACCCGCCGGCTCCACATGGACCGTGCCCGGCGTGGGCCGCAACGCCTTCCCGATGGCCGCCGCCGCAATAGCCATGGGCGGCAATGTCAGGGTTGGTTTTGAAGACAACCTCTACCTCTCCAAAGGCGTGCTCGCTAAGTCAAACGGCGAGCTCGTCGAGAAGGTGGTGCGCATAGCCCGGGAGCTCGGCCGAGAGATAGCCACTCCGGCAGAGGCCCGCGAGATCCTCGGCCTCGCTCCCCGCAGATAACGCGGCATCCCGGCTCCCCTCCATGAAGACGGGGAGCCACATCCTTAAATCGTAAATACAAAAAATAAATTTAATATCATGCAGAAGAAAGGTAACAAATACGGAACACACAGAGTGATCGAGCCCAAGGGAGTGCTTCCCCAGCCGGCCGACAAGATTGACAACAACATGGATGAGATCTACGACAACGAGATCCTCATCGACGTGCAGACCCTCAACATCGACTCCGCCTCCTTCACCCAGATCGAGGAGCAGGCCAAGGGCGACAAGGAGGAGATCGCGCGCATCATGCTCGACATCGTGGCAAAGCAGGGCAAGCACCGCAACCCGGTGACCGGCTCAGGCGGTATGCTCCTCGGCACAGTAGAGAAGATCGGCGACGCCCTCAAGGGTAAGATCGACCTTAAGGAAGGCGACAAGATCGCGACACTTGTATCCCTCTCGCTCACTCCCCTCCGCATCGACAGGATAAAGGATATACGTCCCGAGATCGACCAGGTGGACATCGACGGCAAGGCCATCCTCTTCGAGAGCGGCATCTACGCCAAGATTCCCTCTGACCTCCCCGAGAACCTCGCTCTCTCCGCCCTCGACGTCGCAGGCGCTCCCGCACAGACCGCCAAGCTCGTGAAGCCCGGCGACACAGTGCTCATCATAGGAGCCGGCGGCAAGTCGGGTATGCTCTGCTGCTACGAGGCCAAGAAGCGCGCAGGCGTCACAGGAAAGGTGATCGGCCTCTGCCACAGCCAGAAGAGCACCGAGCGTCTCCAGAAGCTCGGTTTCTGCGACTATGTCTTCTCCGCCGACGCCACAAAGCCCGTGCCCGTGATGGACAAGATCGCCGAGCTCACCAACGGCCACATGGCTGACGTCACAATCAACAATGTCAACATCCCCGACACGGAGATGACCTCTATCCTCTGCACGAAAGACACCGGCGTGGTCTATTTCTTCTCAATGGCCACAAGCTTCACTAAGGCAGCTCTCGGCGCAGAGGGCGTAGGCTCCGACGTGACGATGATCGTGGGCAACGGCTACACAAAGGGCCATGCCGAGATCACTCTCCAGGAGCTCCGTGAGAACGAGGCACTCCGCAAGATCTTCACCGACCTTTACGCTTAAGTCAGTCCCGACATGGCAACAGACAGAAGACACCAGCTTTTCCCCGATGTCACCGACGAACAGTGGAACGACTGGAAGTGGCAGGTGAGAAACCGCATCGAGACGGTCGACCAGCTGAAGAAATACTTCCCGCTGACGGCCGAGGAGGAGGAAGGCGTGCGCAATGCGCTCCAGCATCTGCGCATGGCCATCACCCCCTACTATCTCAGCCTCATCGATCCGTCAGATCCCCACGACCCCGTACGCAAGCAGGCGATCCCCACCGCCGCCGAGCTCCATAAGGCTGACGCCGACCTCGACGACCCGCTTCACGAGGACAGCGACTCTCCGGTGCCGGGTCTTACCCACAGGTATCCCGACAGGGTGCTCTTCCTCATCACCGACCAGTGCTCCATGTACTGCCGCCATTGCACACGCCGCAGATTTGCCGGCCAGCGCGACGCTGCCTCGCCTCTCGAGCGTATCGACAATGCCATAGCGTATATCGCGCGCACTCCCCAGGTGAGAGACGTGCTCCTCTCAGGCGGCGACGCCCTGCTCGTGAGCGACGAGCGCCTCGAGTACATCATCAGGAAGCTCCGCGAGATTCCCCATGTGGAGATCATCCGCATCGGCTCGCGCACTCCGGTGGTGCTCCCGCAGCGCATCACGCCCGAGCTCGTGGCAATGCTCTCGAAGTATCATCCCATCTGGCTCAACACCCACTTCAACCATCCCAACGAGATCACTCCCGAGTCGACTCTCGCATGCGCGCGTCTCGCCAACGCCGGCGTGCCCCTCGGCAGCCAGAGCGTGCTCCTCCGAGGGGTCAACGACTGCACCAATGTGATGAAGCGTCTCGTGAGGGAGCTCGTGAAGATACGCGTGAGACCGTACTATATATATCAGTGCGACCTCTCCACTGGTATCGAGCATTTCCGCACCCCGGTGTCGAAAGGCATCGAGATCATGGAGAACCTCCGCGGACATACTTCGGGCTACGCCGTGCCCACTTTCGTGGTCGACGCCCCCGGTGGCGGCGGCAAGACTCCGGTGATGCCCAACTACGTCATCTCCCAGTCGCCCACAAGGGTAGTGCTCCGCAACTACGAGGGTGTGATCACCACCTACACGGAGCCCACCGACTACAGGGAGGAATGTCACTGCCCCGAATGCGAGGCGGCGCGCCGCAAGCAGCTCCACAAGGAGGGCATCGCAAGCCTGCTCAACGGAGAGCAGCTCTCCCTCGAGCCCAGCAAGCTTGCCCGCCACGAGCGTAACAAACACTGACCCACGCCGATATGGCTGAGCCGGAGGCTTCTCTCATCGACAGAATCGCCAGCTATGACAGCGTGGCGATCGTCGGCCTCGCCAAGAACGCGGGCAAGACGGAATGTCTCAACTACATTCTGCGGGGCCTCCACGACCGCGGCCTGACTCCCGCCGTCACCTCCATAGGTGTCGACGGCGAGCAGACCGACGCCGTCAGCCATACCCGGAAGCCTGAGATAACACTCTTCGAGGAGACGGTATTCGTCACCTCGGAGAGTTTCTACCGCTCCCGGGGCGTCACTTCGGAGGTGCTCGGCATAGGCACGCGGGCCACCGCCCTCGGGCGCCTCGTCACCGCCAGGGTGAAAACCCACGGCAAGGTGATTCTTGCGGGGCCGCCCGACACGGCATCGCTCCGAAGGCTCATCGCCGACCTCGGGGCCTACAGTCCCGACGTGACTCTCGTAGACGGCGCGCTCTCACGCCTGAGCTCCGCCTCGCCGGCCGTCACCGACGCCCTCGTGCTGGCCACCGGCGCCGCCCTCGCCCCCACCAATCCCCAGCTGCCGGATCACCCGCCGCACGGCATTCGTATGCGATGTGATGCGCCTTCCGGCGCTCCCGCCGGAGATGGCCCGAAGGCTCGAGGATGTGGAGAGGGGGGTGGTGGCAGTCGATGCCCATGGCGGCATTCATGACCTCGGCCTTCCGTCGGCAATCGCGCTCGGCTCCGCCGCGGCCGACATTCCGCCCGACACAGCGCTCCTCTATGTGGCAGGCGCCGTCACCGACAGGCTCCTCGCCACACTCCGGCAGCTCCCGCAGGCCGACGGCATGGCTCTCGCGATGCGCGACTTCTCCTGTATGTTCGCATCCCGCGAGGCGTTCACGGCCTTCACTTCCAAGGGAGGAGCCATCTTCGTGGCACGCCCGTGCCGTGTGCTCGCCATCTGCGTAAATCCGACATCGCCCGCAGGCTACCGCGTCGACTCGCGTCGACTCTGCGACTCAATAAAAGAAAAAACAGGCATCGACACCATCGATGTCAGACTTAACCGGAATCTGCCATGACATTCACCCGTCTCACTGCCTCAATCCCCGGCCTCCGCCATATAGCCGACAGCCTCGAGATCATGTCGGCGCCCGGACGCGCCCATCTCAACGCCCTTGAGATGACGGCCGACACCGGTGTCCTCGCCGGGCGTCTCGACAAGGCCGGGAAGACTGTCGTGGCTGTGTCAGATCCGGCAGCCGCCGGGCCGCTCGCCAGGCTGCTTCACGTGCTGATGTGTGTCAACGACATCAGCGGAACACTCCGCCGCCTCGCCGCCGGCCATGTGGCCGACGACACGGAGCTTTTCGAGCTCAAGACATTCGCCCTCCAGTGTGGCGACATCAGCCGCTACTGCGCCGAGATGGATCTCGATGCCGTCGCCATACCCGATATGACCGCGACGGTGGCCATACTCGATCCCGACGGAGCCAGAATCCCACATTTCTTCATCTACGACAGCTACGATCCGCGTCTCGCTCCATTGCGCCGCCGCATCAACGCATGCGATGCCGGAAGCGAGGAGGCCGCCGCGCTCTTTGCCGAGGCCACGGCCGTGGAAGACGAGGTGAGGAGCGCTCTCGCGGCCCGGCTGCGCCCGCTGGCTCACGTGGCCACAGTGGCTCTCGCCGCCGTCGGAGAGCTTGATTTCCTCATCGCCCACGCTAAGCTGGCAGTAGCCCAAGGCCTGTGCCGCCCCTGCATAGCCGACGACGGCGACACATGTTATACAGCTCTGTTCAATCCCCAGGTCAGGGAGGCTTTGCGCAGGAGGAAACGCGACTTCCAGCCCATCGACATCTCTGTGGGCGAAGGTGTCTGTGTGGTCACCGGCGCGAATATGGGTGGCAAGAGCGTCATCCTGAAGACCCTCGCCCTGGCCCAGACCCTCGCCCAGCTCGGCCTTTACGTGCCGGCCTCCCAGGCATCGGTGACCGTGGTGGAGGAGGTCAGGGTGTGTCTCGGCGACGACCAGTCGGAGCTCACCGGCCTCTCGTCGTTTGCCGCCGAGATGCTGAGGATCGACA
This sequence comes from uncultured Bacteroidales bacterium, assembly GCA_900554345.1. Lineage (GTDB taxonomy): Bacteria > Bacteroidota > Bacteroidia > Bacteroidales > Muribaculaceae > Lepagella. The sequence goes on from USHH01000068.1 coordinate 9,671, forward strand.
GCGCCCTGAAGGAGGCATCCTCCGGCCGACGCCTCCTCGTGCTCATCGACGAGCCGGGACGCACCACCAATCCCGAGGAAGGTCGCGCCATCGCCGGCGCCATCATCAGCTGCTTCGGCACTCTGCCGAGCATCACGGTGGTCACCACCCACTACAGCGGCCTCCACGCCTCGCGCCGCCTCAGGGTCAGGGGCCTCTCCAATGCCGCCGACGGC
>USHH01000069.1 GCA_900554345.1 uncultured Bacteroidales bacterium
GTTGCGCGCCACGGTTTTTGCCGCATCAGCGGCAAAGCGGTTATTTCAGCTTCAACACCTGGCCTACCCTGATGAGGTCGGTGCTGTTCATATCGTTGAGCTTGCGGAGAGTAGTGGCCGAAAGACCGTAGGACTTGGCAATCGACGAGAGGGTGTCGCCCTTCTTCACCGTGTACGTGCTCTTGTCGTCGCCGCTCTGATAGGGATTGTCGTCGTTGTCGGCGAGATTGCGCGAGGGAGCGTAGTTGCGGGCCTTGGTGTAGGTCTTCTTGGTGAAGGTATAGGTGTCGGTGTGCGTGCAGTGGTTCTGGAAGTCGAAGATCGCTGCCGGATTGATGGCATATCCCATATAGCGGGTCTCGAAGTGGAGGTGCGGACCTGTGCTGCGTCCTGTCGAGCCTCCGAGTGCGATCGGATCGCCGGCCCTCACCACCTGGTCGGGCTTCACGAGAAATTTGTTGAGGTGGCCGTAGACGGTCTCCAGATCATTGGGATGGCGGATTATCACGTAGTTGCCGTAGCCGCGTGGCTCGTAGTTGGTGAGGCGCACCTTGCCGTCGAAAGCGGCGTAGATGGTGTCGTTGCTGCGTATCTGAAGGTCGATTCCCTTGTGCATCCTGCCGAAGCGGGCGCGGTAGCCGTAATGGGAGGTGACATTGCCGGGACACGGCATGAAGTAGCCTCTGACATCGATTACCTTGGAATATGGCACATCCGACTCCTTGAAAGGATTGACGCGCTTGCTGTTCCAGCCCTCGGTGTAGATGTCTGGCTCCGGCTCTATATCGTCGATGAGGTCGATGAATGTGTTTTTCTCCACCAGCTTGATCTGGTCTTTGTTCTTGGCCTGATTGGCGAGAAGCTGACGGTGGGCGTCTGAGTGGGGCGACTTGCTTATTATCTTCTGCGCGGCTGCGCCTGTCGTCATCAGCAGGGCAAACAGTGCGGCCGGAATTATGGCTTTTATGTTCATTATTATTTTGTCTTGTCTTGATGAGGAGATGATGGTAGGTTCTTTTTGTCTTTGTCAGGTGGCGTTTCGGGTTACGATGCTGGTCGGCTCGGGAGCGGCGGCGTCATATCTCGTTGTCGCCGTAGTAGAACGACATAGCCGCTGGCCTGTAGTCGAAAATCTCTTCCGGACGGAAGAACCGGGCGATCTCGATTTTCGCGTTTTCCACGGAGTCGGAGGCGTGCACGATGTTTGCCTGGCCCGACATAGAGAAATCGCCGCGGATCGTGCCAGAGGCTGCCTTGCGGCCGTTGGTGGCTCCCGTCATGGCTCTGAACACCTCCACCACATCCACTCCGCGAAGGCAGAGCGCTACAACCGGCGTGGCAATCATCGACTTCACCAGCCCCGGGAAGAAAGGCTTGTCGACCAGATGGGAGTAGTGCTCACGAAGTATCTTCTCATCGAGCTGCATCATTTTCATGCCGGCGATGATTATACCTTTCCTTTCTATTCTTGAAATCACTTCTCCCATCAGACGGCGTTCAACGGCCGATGGTTTGAGTAGTACGAGGGTTTCTTCCATTCTCAATTAAAAAATTTTAAGATTTTTCTTACCTGTCTTTCCAAAGTTAGTGCTTCAAATCTTAATATCCCAATTTTTTAGGGTTATTTTTTATTAATTCTTTTCGACTTTTTTCGTTTTGCCGCCACAAATGCGCTTATATCAGCAAGATAGATATATAATATGTTTTACAACATATAACCGGATATTTTGCACAACGTCCCGATGCGTGTGCAATTTGAATCCGATAGAAATGTTAATTTGTGTTAATGCCAAACTAAGGCGGCTTCTTTCAGACTGTTACCGAGTCCACCCCTCTTGCACGCGTGCACCGTCTTCTATGTTTGTCTCCGCAATAATGAATATCACCGCCGCCGTTGTTCCTGAACAATAGCCCTCTTCTCTTTGTAGATGTTATAGTATAACTCCATTACCGATCTCTATGATTCCACAGCAAATAGCCGGCAAAGCGGCGGAGGTGATTCCCCGCGTCAATCTCTCACCCGACGCGGAGGAGAGCTCATATTTCGTTGCCCGCGTCATCATGAAGGTGGTGTATTACCTGCTCGACCTTTTTGGCCTTGAACACCATGGCACCCTCTTTGTCTGGGTGTATTCGTTTTTTGTTTTTGTCGTCTCGATTGCCGTCGGATATGTCTGTAAATGGATAATCCTGCTCGTGGTCAGGTCGGTGGGGCGCCATCTGAAGTCTGTATGGTATGGCAATCTGACGCAGAGGCATTTCTTCTCCAGGACGACACGCGTAATTCCCGCGATTGTGTTCATTATCCTTATTAAGTTCACCCTCTATATGTCGCCGACATTATCGATCTGGCTCACCCGCATCACATGGTGTTACGTGATATTCGTAGTGACCTCGTCGTGCTGTATAGTGGCTGACGTGGCATGGACCCATATAGACATGCGTGAGAATACGCGCAAGCTCCCCCTCAAGGGAATCGTGCAGCTCATCAAGGGAATTATCTGGATCATTGCCACTATTATCGTGGTGGCCATCATTGTCGACAGGTCTCCCACTTCGCTCCTCGCCGGCCTCGGCGCTTTCGCAGCCGTGCTCATGCTGGTGTTTAAGGACAGCATCCTCGGTGTGGTGGCAGGTGTGCAGCTCTCCGAAAACGACTCCCTCCATGTCGGCGACTGGATCAAGGTGCAGGGCACAGACGCCAACGGCACAGTGCTCGAGGTGTCGCTCACCCAGGTGAAGGTGCTCAACTGGGACAAGACCGTCACTACGCTTCCTCCCTACAACCTCGTGAGCGGGAGCTTCACCAATTACCGCTCCATGCAGGAGAGCCATACGCGCCGCATACAGCGCTGCTATAATATAGACGCCGACAGCGTGGTGCCCACCGACGAGCTGATGCTCGACGCATATTCGAGAATCCCCCTGCTCGCCGGCTGGATCGCCGCCAAGAGGCGTCAGAGAGAGGAGGGTAAGACCCAGGACGCCGGGAATCCCGCCGGACTCGCCGACGGCTCCATCGAGACCAATCTCGGCGTTTTCCGCGCTTATCTCAAGATATGGCTCGACGCCAATCCCGATATCGGTCATGCCAGCTCCTGCTTCGTGAGCACGCTGACGCAATCGTCGGCGGGAATCCCGCTGCAGGTCTACTGCTTCACCAACACTTCGGTGTGGACCGTCTATGAGGCGATCCAGTCGTCGATCTTCGAGCATATCGCAGTGATGCTCTACCGCTTCAACCTCTATACCTTCGAGAATCCGAGCGGCCGCGACACGCTGCTCGACGGATATATGAGCCCGGGCAAGAACCCCGATGTGCTCTTCGGTCTCCCGTTCCCGTTCTTCAATTCATCGGGCTCGCCGCAGAATCCCGCCTATCCGGTGCAGCAGTCTGCTTCCGAGCAACCCTCGGCGATGCAGAACGGCCTCGGCCTCGGCGACGCGCCTGAAGCCAATCCGTATGTAGCCCGCAACAAAGGGCATCAGGGGGCTGCCCCCGCGGCTCCGGCGCCCGCAGCTTCCGACGCCGATGGCGGCAACGCAAAGGAAGCCTTGTCAGGCAAGCCGGGTCCTGACCCGAAGCCCGCGCCCGACAATCAGTCGGGAAAGCCCCAGGCTAAGTAATACCGTTACGGGCATCAGCCAGAAATAGAAGGAGTCCCACACCGCTCTCACCGGTGGCAGGTCGTAGAGCAGGAAGATGACCATCACATGGAAGATGTAGATGTTGATCGAGTGGTCTCTACCCAATGCTACCAGCGGATTGGCAACCGATGCCTGCGGGAGCCGCAGCATCAGTGCAAACCAGGCCATGACTCCGGGAAGCGTCATCACCATGATGTCGCCACGGCTCTTAATGTCGATGATGGCGTGGCATTCAACCAGAGAGGCCACCAACAACAGAGCGAACACTACGGACAGTGTGCGCGCCGACGGCAGCAGCCGCTCGTTGCGGCGCGTCCATATCCCCATGGCCAGACCCGGCAGCCCGATGGTGAGGAAATTGCGGCTCGCGAAGGGGGAAAGCACCGCGTCGCTGTAGAGGAAGTGATAGCTGCCCAGTGCGAGGTTGGCTACGGGCCCGATGAACGCTATCAGATAGACAAGCCCTTCCATCCTCCATCTAACGAGCAGCCAGAGAGTGGCGAGCGCCAGGGCTACCGCGTGCAGATACCAGAGCTGGTAGCCGAAGTAGCGTCCGAACAGCAGCAGGTCGAGCCAGTTGTGGAGGTTCAGGAAGCGCTCCTCGAAGCGTCCCGCATAGAAGAGACAGCTCGCCAGATGATACGAGATATATAGGAGCTGGGCAGCGACCGCTATCTCCACTATCTTACGAAGGTCGTGCTTGATTCGTTCTTTATGGAGTGTGCCCCGCGCGTCGGGGAGGAAATATCCTGTAATCATGAGAAAGCCCACGACTCCGTAGCGTGTGATGCCTTCAATCCAGGCCGGAAGGGTGCCGGCGGCGTGGATACACACCACCATTATGGCGGCGATTCCCTTGAGGATATGAAGGTTGTTGAGTTGTCTGTTTCCTTTACAGACTATTCTGTCGGTTGGCTGTAGCTTCAGTTGCATTGTAATGTCGGTTATTTTGCCGCCTCTCCGTCGACATAGAGGGTAGGGCGGTGGTAGCGGGGCGACATGGCGTCATGGGTGGCGTCATACCATCGATAGGCCGTGCCCGTGAGCGTCATTATCATATATGCGATGTCGGCGGTCGATACCCGGCGCTTCGTGGCCTCATGGAGAGAGGCGGCAATATCCCCGTTGGCCAGCAGGTATGCTCTATTGAGAAAGATGATGAGAGGCACGTGGATGCTCGTGATGTCGCGCCCCCGGGTCGTACCGGTATCGTAGACGTTCTCGCCGTGGTCGGAGATATAGACCACCATGGCTGGTCGCTCTGTGGCTTCCGTCTCATTTATGAGCTCGCCGAGTATGCTGTCGGTGAAGGCTATGGAGTTGTCGTATTCAGCCACGGTGCGGGCCATTCCTTTGTCGAGCCATCTTCGCGGCGTCTTCTCCATCACGTCGGCGCCGCTGATCGGCGACCTCTCCGGTGGGTATCGTCTGGCATACTCCGTATGCGATCCCATCAGATGAACGACGGCGAATTTCCGCTTTCCCGGCTCACGCATAAATGAGCGCCACACCGGTAGCAGCTCGTCGTCGTAGCGTGTGAGCAGATGGTCTTCCGAGTCTTCGCTCCCGATATAGCGGGTGACGTGGGCCTGCGATGACAGTGCCGCCGAGACGTTGCAGAAGAGGCCGTTGCGTTCCTGGTTCGACAGCCATGCAGTGCGGTAGCCGAGGTGTCGGTAGAGCTGGATCATGGAGGGATATTCATACCATTCCCTCCCTGATGGCACATCGGTCATGAAGCTGACGATACGTGGAATGTTCTCTGCGGTAGTTGTAGAGGAGGCCAGCGCGTCGGCAAACACATATAGCCTCGCACTACTTTCAGCCAGGGAGTCGAGCCGCGGAGTCGTCGGTAGTGGATAGCCGTAGAGCGAGAGATGTCCTCTTGAGGCAGACTCTCCGATTACGAGGGTCACCATATCGGCTTTGTAGTCTGACCGGGCCGTCTCTGGGTCGGGAAGGGGGCGTAGCTTTGACTCGAAGTCCTGCTGGATGCGGACCGAGCGGGCCACGCTTCTCGCCGCCGAGACGGTGCGCAGGGCCACCGACAGGTTGCTGCGGCCCCAGTCGCGTGTAGCCGCAAACCACGCTGAATATGCCGCGCCGGCCACAGCGGAGACACCCATTAGCCATAGGTATGCCTTTCGCGGCATACTTACGACTGCCAGAGTGAAGGACGCAAGGACGGCGACGGCAATCCATAGCGCAGGCCGAGCGAGCAGGTGACCGATGTTGGCCATCAGGCCGGGCATGAACTCGCCGACTTCTCCGGCATTGGTCTGCATCATGACCGTCATCATCTTGCGCGAGATACCCATGCCGTAGGTCAGAAACGCCACGCCGTTGACGAGCGAGAGCAGCGCGAATACACCTATCGCGATGCCGCACAGCCGTCTCACTGTGATTGAGACCACACGGCTGCGGCGTCGTAGAGCTGTGGCTGCCGCCCATGCAGCCGTCAGTACGGTGGCCTTCATCATGCCGGCCAACGCAAGCCCGACGATATTGATCCGGGATCCGCCGTGGATATGGAAATCGAATGCCACGTCAAGCAGCGAGAGCCACGCGAGGATGCAGAGCGCTGCCCACAGCGCCCTTAGGCTCCGTGTTGCGGATAGGTCGGATATATGCCTGATGAATCCCTGCATCTCTAAAAGGACATAAAGAATACGCCTCTAAGATGCAACGCATTTTAGAGGCGTATAGTATGGATGCCTGCTTGAGCGGGCGGTGATTATCCGAGGGGCTCGAGCTGCACTGTGAAGTGGCGCATGAGCTCGGCCTCCCATGTGATCTTCACGCCGCGGGTGATCTCATGACGACGGTCGTAGACGTTCTTGAGAGCGGCTGCGATCACGTTCATGTGGTTGTCGGTATAGGTGCGGCGGCAGATGCAGAGACGCAGGAAGTCGTTGCCGTTGAAGCGGTTCTCGCGTGTGATGGGGTCACGGTCGGCGAGCAGGTAGCCGATCTCGCAGCCACGCACGCCGGCCTCGAGATAGAGCTCGATGGCGAGACGCTGTGCGGGGAACTCCTCCTTCGGGATTCTGTCGAGCACCTTGTCGGCGTCTATGAAGAGGGCGTGGCCACCTACGGGACGCTGATAGGGGATGCCGTATTCGTCGAGCTTCTTGGCGAGATACTCCACCTGCTTGATACGGGTCTGGAGCATATCGAACTCGGTGTTCTCGTCGAGGCCGACGGCCAGGGCTGCCATGTCGCGGCCGTTCATGCCGCCATAGGTCAGGAAGCCCTCGAAGGGGATGAGGAAGCGCTTGGCGCCTTCATATATGTCTTCCCAGCGTGTGGCTATGAAGCCACCCATGTTGACGAGTCCGTCCTTCTTCGACGACATTGTCATGGCATCGGCCAGAGCGAACATCTCGCGGCATATCTCCTTGATGGTGGCGTCCTTGAACTCAGGCTCGCGCGTCTTGATGAAGTAGGCGTTCTCGGCGAAGCGGGCGGAGTCGAACACCACGCGCTTGCCGTATTTGTCGGCCAGCTTCCTCACGCCCCGGAGGTTCTCCATCGATACAGGCTGTCCGCCGGCTGTGTTGTTGGTGATGGTCACGATGATGAAAGGCACCTTGTCGCCGTCCTTGGCGAGCACGTCCTCAAGCTTCTTCAGGTCGACGTTGCCCTTGAAGGGTACCTCGAGCTGGGTGTTGCGTGCCTCGTCGACAGTGCAGTCTACGGCGAAGGCCTTGCGGCTCTCGATGTGGCCCTTGGTGGTGTCGAAGTGGGAGTTGCCCGGGACGATGTCACCGGCCTTCACGAGGTGGGAGAAAAGCACGTTCTCGGCTGCGCGGCCCTGGTGGGTGGGGAGCACATACTCGAAGCCCGTGATGCGTGTGATCGTGTCCTTGAGCTCGTAGAAGGAGCGTGCGCCGGCATATGCCTCGTCGCCTGTCATCATGGCGGCCCACTGGCGGTCGCTCATGGCGCCTGTGCCGGAGTCTGTGATGCAGTCGATGTAGACGGCGTCTGACTTCAGCATGAACACGTTGTATTTGGCCTCTTTCAGCCACTGCTCACGCTGTTCGCGGGTGCTCTTCCTGATGGGTTCCACCATCTTGATTTTCCAGGATTCTGCAAAGGGTAGTTCCATGGTTGTTTCTGTCGTTTTATATTGGATGCGGTTGTTGTATGATATTTACGCTGACAAAGTTACAACAAAGAAACGTGATATGCAAAAAATATGGAAAAAATATTATTCTTATTTTAGCGGTGTCACCTTATATCCTTTATTCTCAAGCATTTTCAGCAGGCCGTTGTCGCCCGGGAGATGAAGAGCGCCCACAGCCACGAAGACCGGCCCCTCGGCCATGATGGCGGGTAGCTTCTCTGCCCATGCCGCGTTGCGGTCGTTGACGAGCGCTTTCATGAAGGCGGCGTTGGCCGACTGGGCCTCGCTGAGGGCCGCCAGCCGGTCGAGCTCCTGGGCGGCGTAGGCCTCGTTCATCTCCCTGGCCGACTTTATCTCCTCCGAGGGATTCTCGAGCACCTTCACCAGTGCCTCGGCCTGCTCGGCCACCGGTGTGAAGTCGTAGAGCAGTGTAGCCTGTTCGTCTACGGTCTCGAGGCCTATGATCTTCTTGCCGGCTTTAGCTCCCTCGGTCTGGAAATAGCTGTCGAGCTGTTCGGCGGGATTGTAGTCGGGCATCTCCTTGCTGACGATACCCAGCGCCACGATGGTGGTGACGGCCATAGGCTTCATGCCGTTGAGGAGCTCGAGGTCCATGCCGGGCATCGGCGCCAGTGACTTGAACGATTCGTTGAGGGCGTTCCATTTCTCGGCCGGCAGCAGGTCGTGGAGGGTGCTGTCGGCGGGAGCCGCGATGTGCTGCTGCATGGCCATCTGGATCTTCATCGGGCCCTGCGTCATGTCGATCTCGCCCACAATCCGCGACGCCTCGTCGAAGGCCTTGCGTGCGCCGGCCACGCTGTCGATCACGGAGAGCGGAGCGAGGTGGTGGGTGCCGAAGATCACGGCCGGCTCCTTGAGCCCGTTGCCCTCTATCCTGTAGGCTATCTGTGATTTGGCCGGGAGGACGGCCATGATGGCCAGCATGATGGCCAGTGCGGTTTTTCCAATGTGTGTCATTGTCGTGTGTCTTGTTTATGATTAATTTTAAGTTTCTTTACTGCAAAATTAAAAAGTTTTTTCTAATTTTGTTCTCTTCTCACATAAGACGCGGCCTCGGGCTGAAAGTTTCATCCGGGGCCTTTTATTTTCTACATCATGGACAACAAGACCCTTATGGATATGCTCTCACGGCGTCTCGACATCTCGGTCGACACCGTGGGGCAGCTTATCGAGGCAATGTCGGCATCGGTGGGACGGTGTGCCGCGGCGCTCGATGTCGTGGCCGTGCCGTCGTTTGGCTTTTTCGAGTCCCGCAGGCGTTCGGAGCGACTCGCCGTGCATCCCTCCACCGGCCGCAAGCTCCTTGTGCCTCCGAGAATCACGATCGCTTTCCGCCCGTCGGCAATTTTGAAACAGAAGGTTAAAGATGGAGAATAAGATTACCCTTCCGCGCCTGGCCGCGATGATGGCCGAGGCCACGGGCAAGCCGCGCCGCCTCTGCGAGGATTTCCTGCGCGAGCTCTTCGCGCTGTCCGCCGAGTCGCTGTCCGCCGGCGAGAATGTAAAGATAAAGGGATTCGGCACGTTCAAGCTCTCGCCAGTCGATGCCCGCAAGAGCGTCAACGTTGCCACTGGCGACGATATCCGTCTTGAGCCTCACATGAAAATCACTTTCATCGCATCCAAGGAACTCGCGGCATCCGTCAACGCGCCGTTCGAGATGTTTGAGTCGATGGAGGTGGCCGACAATTTCTCCATCTCCGACGACACCGCTTCCGCGCAGCCCGAGCCTCCTGTCGAGGAGGTGACAGGTAAGCCCTCGGTCGAGAAACAGGCAGTCATCGAGGAGAAGCCGGTCACCGTCGACAAGCCAGTGCCCGGGAAAAGGGGATTCAGGTTCGGCTGGGGATTCTTCGCCGGCTTCATCAGTGCGGTGCTTATCGGTGGGGTATTGGTCTATCTATTCGGTTTCACTTCCATGCTCGACCGTCAGGCCCCGCAGGAGGCTGCGTCCGCCTCGGAACCTGCCCCGGTGGCTGTGGCTGCCGGGGCCGACACT
>USHH01000070.1 GCA_900554345.1 uncultured Bacteroidales bacterium
CCGCCGCGGGAGTAAGCCTCATGACGGCGCCCCGGGTCGCCGCGGCGCTTCTTCTGGCGCGGGGGCATGCCGGCGGCGCGGCGCATATAGTCTTCGGCCTTGCGCGCCATGTAGCGCATGAGCAGCGGGCGCAGCAGCCGGGCGAGGAGCGGCAGCAGCGCGGAGACCATGATGATGATTATAAGCAGCACTCCCATATCACGAAGGGCGCACGGCCAGCGAGAGAAGCACGTAGAACACTATCAGCCAGAGGAGGCCTCCGACGCCGAGGCAGAAGACGCAGACCGGGGCGGCGGCTATGAGCAGCCAGCGGGAGGCGTTGCCGCGCCATCCCCAGGAGTGGAACTTCAGCGATATGATGCGCACGGGGCTGAGCATCAGCCAGCACTCCAGCAGGAGCAACGGGATGAAGACATACCACAGCGTGAGGAACGAGACCCCGGAGAGGGCGAGCGCCACGTAGCCGATCCAGAAGATGGCGTTGGCGGGCACGGGGAGGCCGATGAAGGTGACGCTCTGGCGGGTGTCGATGTTGAAGCGGGCGAGGCGCAGGGCGCAGGCCACGGGGATGAGGAGGGCGCCCCAGGCGAGGGGGCCGGCGCCGAGCGTGGAGAGGGCGTTGAGCAGGATCATGGCCGGAGCCACGCCGAAGCTCACGAGGTCGCAGAGCGAGTCGAGCTCCTTGCCGACATTGCTGTAGGCGTGGAGCAGACGGGCGGCGAAGCCGTCGAGGAAGTCGGCCACGGCGGCGATGCCGATGAAGATATATGCCCACTCGAAGCCTGAGAGGCCCCACAGGGGCGCCGCGCCGCGCCAGGCGCAGCTCACGGCGACGCATCCCGAGAGGATATTGAGACACGTGATGCAGTTTGGTATCTGACGAATCACAGCATTCATAATCTATCACATTATATATGGGCCACACGGGCCACGGGAGTGACGCCCCCCTTCACGTTCTGCCCCATAGCCACGAGCACCTCGGCGTCGAGCGGGAGGTAGAGGTCGACGCGGCTGCCGAACTTTATGAAGCCCATGTGGCCGTCGATGTCGGCGCGGTGGCCGCGGCGGGCGTAGGTGACGATGCGGCGGGCCATGGCGCCGGCGATCTGGCGGGCGGCGATGCGGCGCCCGTTGTCCATCACCATCCCGATGGTGCAGCGCTCGTTCTCCGAGCTGGCCTTCGGAAGATAGGCGGAGAGGAAGCGGCCGCGGCGGTGGCGCACATACTCCACGGTGCCGTCGACAGGATACCAGTTGGCATGGACATTGAGCGGCGACATGAAGACGGAGAGCATCAGGGCGTCACCGCCGATATACTCATCCTCGCGCACACGCTCGATGGCCACCACATGGCCGTCGACCGACGACACCACATGGTCGCGCCGCTCCCCGCGGTAGGTGCGCTTCGGAGAGCGGAAGAAATTGAAGACGAAAAGGTAGACCACCGCCGAGGCCACGGTGAAGACCAGGGGGATGACCACCGGCGGCATGAAGAGCCACACCGGCACGTTGAGCGCCGTGAGCACCAGGAACAGTAGGATCAGTATGTTTGTGCCTTCGCGGTGTATTTTCACATTCAGGGATGGGGCCCGGTGGTGGAGGGCACCCGAGAGTAGATGCAAAATTACACATTTTCCCGATATATCACAAATTTTTGATAACTTTGCAGCCGGAAGCGCCCCGGCGCCGCCGACCCACCTGAAATTATCCACAGCAAAAACCAACAACACCAGCACCAGAAGCCAAGATGCCGACCACGACCACCACCCCGAAAGCCATGCTCATCATCAACCCGATAGCCGGCACACGCCCGAAGCAGGGCGTGGCCCAGCACGTGGCCACCCGGCTCGGAGAGGCCGGCTACACGGTCGACATCCTCGAGACGCAGGGGCCCGGCGACGCCCGGCGCTTCGCGGCGCGGGGTGCGGCCGAAGGCTACGACATGGTGATAGCCGCGGGAGGCGACGGCACGGTCAACCAGGCGGCCTCGGCGCTCTGCGGCACGCAGACCCCCCTGGGCATCGTGCCCCTCGGCTCCGGCAACGGCCTCGCGCGCTCCTTGGGCATCCCCTCCGACATCCAGTATGCCACCGACATCCTGCTCCGGGGCAACGTGATGACCTGCGACCACGGCAGGGTGAACGGCCGCGACTTCTTCTGCACGTTCGGCGTGGGCTTCGACGCCGCCGTGAGCGAGCGCTTCGCACAGGAGCGACACCGCGGGCGCACCACCTACGTCAAGAACGTGATCCGCGAGTTCCTTAAATACAGCCCCGAGTCGTATGCAATCTCCATCGGCGGCCGCGTCGTGACGGAGAGGGCCTTCCTGATCGCCGTCTGCAACGCCTCGCAATACGGCAACAACGCCTACATCGCGCCCATGGCGCGCCTCGACGACGGATTCCTCGACATGATTGTGGTGCACTCCGGCAATGTGCTCGAGAAGGCGCTGGTGGGAGTCGACCTGCTCACAGGCTACATCGACCGCAACACGCTCATCGAGTCGTTTCGCATATCGTCGGCCGCCATCAGCAGGCTCGAGGCCGGCCCGGCGCATATCGACGGCGAGCCCGCGGAGCTGGGGAAGGTGATCAACGTGGAATGCCGCCCCGCATCCCTGCGCATCCTCGCTCCCGACAAAGAGTCATCGTTCAGGCCCATCATCTCGCCCGTGAAGTCGTTTTTCGATGACATACGCTACGACCTACGGGCACTCATCAGGCGCCAGTAGGGGCAGACGGGAGATTTCTGCAATAAGATTTTTTAACATTCGACATAGGAAATTATCAAAGAAAACAATAAAAACCACAAAAAAACAAAACTTTTCTTTAAAATCTCTTGTTTTTAAAAATGAAAAGTAATACTTTTGTGGTGATTTAATGCACGGCGACACGCGTAGGCTCCGGCCCGAACGCCCAAGCCGCGCCGATTATCCTACACAAACAGCTACACCGAAGGTTGAATATCATCCCTGACATACAGAAACCGGAGGCGGCCCGGCCGCCTCACAGACGAGACTAACAATTACCTATTTATAAACCAACACTTATGCAGATGAAAAAATTCATTACATTGTGTCTGTCGGCTGCCTTACTGGGCGGCGCCCTCTCCGCGGAGGCCGTCACCCCCAACGAGGCACGCGCGATGATCAAGGAAGGGAAAGCCCTCAAGCTGCGTCACAACGGCTTCAGAAGCACCCCCACCGGCATCAAGAACGCTCCCGGCACAACCGGCGTATCAAGAATCGACAACGGCAGGAACGTCAATCCTCTGGCGAAGAAGGCCCCGCAGCGCATCACTGCCGGCGGCTCCGAGATCTACGCCTGGAGCGTCTATGACGTCAACCAGACCCCTCCGGGCCTCTACCAGGTAGACGAGTCATCACTCAGCCTGATGTGGAACGACCCCTTCTACACCGACAATGAGTATACACTCTCATCGGGTTACCTCAAGGACGGCAAGATCTACGGCGCCGCCGTAGACACATTCTGGGGCATGATCTTCGCCTACACACAGGTAGTATGGGACTTCCAGACAGGCGAGGTGCTCTCGCAGGAGGAGCTCGACCTCAACACGATGCCCTACTTCGGGCGCATGGCCTACAATCCCGATGACGACTGCATCTACGGCACAGGCCTCTACGCTCCCTACGACGGGGGCGCCACACAGCTGCTCCTCAAGGCTCAGGCCGACGACTGGAGCCAGGTGGAGGTGCTCGCCGAGCTTTCCAACGAGTCTGCCCTCGGCGCAATGTGCTACAACGGCGTTGACGGCTGCCTCTATGGCGTGAACTCCAACGGCGAGTTCGTAAGAATCACCACCGAGGGCGAGATGACTCCTCTCTTCCCCTTAGGCCTCGAGAGCCTCGGCTTCAACCCCGGCTACTACTTCGGCCTCATCTACAGCCCGGTGGAGAACGTATTCTACGCCAACCCCAACGCGGAGACAACATCCTGGATCATCACCATCGACCCGGCATCGGAGAATGTAGACATCCAGTATGAGCTCGCAGGCGGCAACCAGCTCGCCCAGATGTTCACCACCGACGAGGTCGTGACCGACCCGCTGAAGCCCGCTCGCCCCTCGCTGGTGCGCAACGTCTTCATGCAGGGCTCCACAAGCGGATGGAACATCTACGAGATGCCGACCGAATTCGCTGACGGCACACCCATCCAGGGCAACATCAAGTATACCGCCCTTCTCGACGGCGAGGTCTACAAGACCGGCAACGCCCGTCCCGGCCAGCAGGTGCGCGTGGTCTACAGGAAGCTCAACGAGGGTCCCCGCAACTTCGGCATGTATGTCGATGTAGACGGCCACCAGAGCAACACCCTGTCGAAGAAGGTATGGATCGGCTTCGACACACCCGCAGCTCCGCAGAACGTGAAGATCGACGGCGACCAGCTCACATGGGACGCTGTCTACAGCAGTGAGAACGGCGGCTACGTCAACTACTCCGACGTGACCTACACCGTTTACTTCAACGGCGAGATCTTCGAGGGCATCAAGGGCACAAGCTGGACACTCGACCTCCCCGAGGAGGGCGACCTGGCAGTGTATGACGCTATCGTGCTCGCATGCTACAGAGGCAGCGAGTCGGCCGGCACCCACTCCAACAGCGTGATCGTGGGCCAGCCCCTCACCCTTCCCTACAACATCGTGCCCACTGCCGAGCAGGCCGCCATCTGCTCCGTGGTCGACGCCAACCAGGACGGCATCCGCTGGAGCTACAGCGCTGACAACGAGGCCTTCATGATGGGCTATTCGGCAGCCGGTGTAGAGAACGACGACTGGGTGATCCTTCCTCCGTTCAAACTCGAGAACGCCGGCAGGTATATCTCCATGGCATTCGACGTGGCAATCCGCTCCACCAACTATCCCGACGAGGAGATCTCCGTATATCTCGGCACATCCAACGATCCCGAGTCGATGACACAGTGCCTCGTAGAGCCCTTCCAGCCCATGGACGGCGAGAGCAACGCCTTCCAGAACGTCAGCACCATCTTCAAGTGTGAGCAGGCCGGCACATACTACCTCGGCTTCCGCTGCACATCTGCTCCCGACCAGATGGGTCTCCTCCTGAAGAACATCATCGTCGAGGACAACAACATCACCGACAAGTCGCCCGCCGCGGTGACCAACCTCGAGGCTGACGCAGCCGAGGAGGGTGAGCTCTCCGCCACCATCGGCTTCAACATGCCTTCCAAGGATATGCTCGGCAACGACCTCGCATCCGACGCTGAACTCGTGGCCACAGTATCCTCGCCCGTAGAGACCAAGACAGTGAAGGGCGCTCCCGGCAGCCGCCAGAGCCTCGACATCACCACCATGCAGAGCATGAACCAGATCTCCGTCTATGTTTCGCAGGGCGCACTCAACAGTCCGAAGGAGACTGTGGGCGTCTACACCGGCGTTTACGTCCCCGCGACTCCGCAGGTGACTTCCGTGACTGTAGCCGACGACATGTCGAGCATGACAATCGAATGGGATCCCGTGACCGAGGCCGACGAGCCAGGTGCATACGTGGGCGACAACATCACCTACACCACCTACCAGGGTGTTCAGAGCATCTTCGGCACAATGTGGTATGAGCTCGAGAGCGGCCTCACCGAGTGCAGCTACACCTACTCCGTAGAGGAAGGCGCTCCCATGGAGCTCGCAGCCATCGGCGTTGCATCGTTCAACGAGGCAGGCAGCACCGGCTACCTGAACTACGGCCAGGGTCTCGTGGGCACAGCCTACACTCTCCCGATCGAGAACGACTTCACAGCCGGCGAGCTCGCCATCTCGCCCTGGATGTTCTACCGTCCGACAGAGGACTTCACAGGCTCATGGGGCTGGATCGACGACCTCACACCGTTCGGCTATGAGGCAGGTCTCTACGGCCTCGGCGCTACAGGCGAAGAGGGTACAAAGGCCGGTATATCCATCCCGCGCTTCTCGACCAAGGACGTAGAGAACGCAACGGTTGTCCTCCACTTCTACGCTGACTGCAAGGTGACGCTCGACGCCATGTGGGTAGGCCAGGGCGACGCTGAGAACATCCAGCTCGCCGAATTCAACGGCGAGGACAGCCCGCGCGAGATCGAGGTATCGCTCCCGACCGAGCTCCTCGGCAAGGACTGGGTACAGGTCAACATCATCTGCGAATTCACAGGCGAGGCCCAGACATTCGCGATGACATACGTAGGCGTGACCGACCAGGCTCCGCAGGGCGGCACGGTATCCGTAGGCAACGTGAAGGCCTCCACCGGCATCTTCGGCGGCAAGGGCATAATCACTGTCCAGGGTCTCGAGGGCTCCAACGTGACCATCTCCAACGTCAACGGCGCAGTGGTTGCCAACGGCGTAGCCCGCTCCAACAACGCCGTCTACACTCTCGACAAGGGTGTATACGTAGTGAAGGCAGGTAAGAAAGAGGCCAAGGTGATTGTTCGCTAAGCCACTTCCCTACTACCCATAATCAGAAAGGCGCCTCCGGGCGCCTTTCTTTTTTATTGCATACTGATGAAAATTGAGTAACTTTGCAGCGTGGAAGACAATCATGAAACAACGGCGCCCCGGCGGCTCACGCTGCGCAAGGAGGAGAAGCTCCGCCACCGCTCCCTCGTGTCGCCCCTCTTCACGGAGGGGAAGAGCCTCTATGCCTACCCGCTGCGCCTCCAGGTCAGGAGGGTGACGCCCGAGAGGCTGGAGGCATCCTTCCGCGACGCGCCGCCACCGGGCATCGGCCCGCTGCAGATGCTCGTCACCGTGCCGAAGAAGAAGCGGCGCCACGCCGTCGACCGCGTGCTCATGCGCCGCCGCATCCGCGAGGCATACCGGCTGCAGCGCCTGCCGCTCCAGGAGCTCGCCCCGGCCCATCCCGACACGGCGACGCTCTCGCTCGCCTTCATATACCTCGCCGCCGACAACGCCCCCTACGCCACCATCGCCCGCAGCATGGAGATCCTGCTCCGCAAAGCCGCGAAGCTCCTCCCATGACCCCGGAGTCACGCTATTGTTAAATCCTGTTAATCAGTGTACCGATTTGGTTTCCATTTATTATCTTTGCGGATAGTTAAACCGATAGATTATGGAAATTGTAAGTGCACGAGATTTCAGAGCAAACCAGACAGCCATTCTGACAAAAGCGAAAAGAGGAGAGTCAGTGCTTCTCTCCTCCCGCGTGGGCATGTTCAAGATAACGCCGGTGACAGAAGAAGATTCCCTTACAACACGAATCTGTGAAGGGCTGAAGGACGTGAAGATGATAATGGATGGGAAGAGACCCCGCAGAACGATACAGGATATGCTCGATGAACTTTGACGTCATACCCACACATTATTTCGAGAGGTCGTTTAAGGCCTTGGCTAAAAGACACCGTTCTCTCGCGAAAGATATCGTTGACTTCACCGACTCATTGCGTGAAAACCCATTCCAGGGGGACGAACTGAGCCCCGGAATACGCAAGATCCGCATGGCAATCACTTCCAAGGGGAGAGGGAAATCAGGAGGTGCCAGAGTGATAACCTACACAGTGGTCGCCGCAGAAAGTAATGGAGACGTCTATCTTCTTGACATATACGATAAAGCAGACTTCTCTACAGTGAATATAGGAATTATCCAGGCCGTCATAAAGGAACTCGGGCTGCCGTAAAAGCTGTTCAGGGCGAACAGCATTACAGACTTTCAAAGGGATTTGTAGTGGGGATGGTGGCTGAGGAGCTCGCGGCGCAGACCCCCGCGGTCGAGATGCAGGTAGATTTCAGTGGTCTGTATCGACTCGTGGCCCAGCATCTCCTGGATGGCCCTCAGATTGGCGCCCCCCTCCAGCAGATGGGTGGCGAATGAATGGCGCAGCGTGTGCGGGCTCACCGTCTTCGTGATGCCGGCCGCCCGCGCGAGGTCGCGGATGATATAGAACACCATCACCCTCGTCAGCGGCCTGCCGCGACGGTTGAGAAAGAGGACATCGCTACCCTCCGGCTTGATGTCGAGTCGCGCCCGCTGCGGCAGATATAGCTCGATGAGCGCCACCGACGCCGGCGACAGCGGCACCATGCGCTGCTTGCTTCCCTTACCCTCAACAATCACCACACCCTCCTCGAGTCCGAGCAGCGACAGACGCAGGCCCACGAGCTCGCTGACGCGGAGCCCGCTGCCGTAAAGGGTCTCGATGATGGCCTGGTTGCGCGTGCTCTCCTCCTTGCCGGGGTCGATGGCGCGGATCATGTCGTCGATCTCCTCCACCGTGAGCACGTCGGGGATATGGCGCTCGAGGCGCGGCGCCTCGAGAAGGGCCGCCGGGTCGCCCTCTATGATCTTCTCCAGACGCAGGTAGCGGAAGAAGGCGCGTACGCCGCTGAGCAGCCGCGCCATAGTGCGCGGCGCCACATCGGTGAGGGCCACCTCGCGCATGAATTCGTGGAGCAAGGCGGCATCGACCTCCGTGAGGGGTGTCTGCCGCTCCTCGAGGAAACCGATGAGATGGCCGATGTCGACACTGTAGGCCTCGAGAGTATTGTCGGCGAGTCCGCGCTCCAGCGAGAGATAGGCGAGGAAATCCCCGCGCAGCCTCCGCATATCGCCGAGCGCCCCGCCCCGTTGTATATCCATAACAATTCAATACCTGTTGCCGGAACCTTGCTTCGCAAAGGCGGCGAGACGCCGCCACTCCCATTCCTCACCCTTCACGACTCCTGACTAATTAATCTTCAATCTTTAATCTTCAATCTTTATAGAACAAGGTAATGCACCGGCGCCATCTCGTAGCGTGGAATGATGATCGACCAGCGCCGCCCCTCCAGCCACACCCCGTCGCCATTCGCCTTGAAACAGGCCTCGAGGGTAGCATGGTCCACATCATCGTGGCAGGCCATGACCGGGATGCGGTATCTGATGGCTCCCTCCATCGCCTCGCCGCTGCTCTTGAGATACGCCACTATGAGGTCGGCATCCCTGGGCTCTTCGGGATATAGCGCGTCTCTGTAGACGGCGCTGGCTGCATCCTCCAGAGCATACGGCACCCTCACATCGAGATAGACGTCTCTGGTGTTGAGGAAGGCGCAGAGACGCAGCAGCAGGCAGCCGTCCTTGATGTCGCGCCGCACGGCCTCCGGCCTTGAGTATTCACGGGCGGTCTTCTCCACCTCGGCATAGCCGTAGTAGGTGACGCCTCTGGGATTAAGCACCGTCATGACGAGCTTATAGGCATACGGGGAATGCACGCCGAAGCCGTGGGTGTGGCGCCAGCGCAGGTAGTACTCCGCGAGCCGACTGAATAAGGAGATCATCTCTCCTCCTTTCTGCCACGGAGGCGTATGAGGGACAACGCGAACCAGACAAGGGCCACGCCACACAGCACATAGATGAGCACTACCGAGACGGTGGCCGCCGTGTTGGTGGTGCGCACCGACTGCGGGTCGAAGGCCATCACCACCTCATGGCTGCCGGCAGGCAGCTTAATGGCGCGGAGCACGTAGTCGACCCTGCCGACGGGCACCGTCTTGCCGTCGACGGTGGCCGTCCATCCCCACGGGAAATAGACCTCGCTGAAGACGGCGAGACCGCCGCGGGCGCTCTTCGACTTATACGAGAGGCGGTTGGGGGCGTAATGCGTCAGCCATATGGAGTCGCCCGGCTGACGGGGCGACGTCCCGGCGCCGAGCACCTTGCTGAACGCCCGGTCGGCCACGGCCACGCGCCC
>USHH01000071.1 GCA_900554345.1 uncultured Bacteroidales bacterium
GGGCACCGGATGCCGTCAGCATGGCGGCGGCCACGGCCAATGCCGTCTTAAGCCTGTTTCTCATTTTCCGGTTGGGTTGTCGTGGTGTCGGTGTTTTCGTCCAGTCCGGCGTAAGCGAAGAGGTCGCCCTGCTCCACCACGGGATTGGCCGATGTCTCCGGTGTCTCGCCGGTCTCTGCGGTCTCATCCTCGGGTGCATTCTCCTCTTCGGGCTCCTCAGGTTCCGGGAAGCGTGTCGGTTCAAGCTCGCTGACAGAGGCTATGTCGAAGGTCGATATCCGTTTCCCCTTGGCCTTGAAGCTCTTCACGGCAATAAACTGCTCGGCGTCGATCTCAAGCGCGGGGCGTTCGGCATCGGCACCTCCGAAGGTCACCTCGAGCCGGGGATACGGAGTGTCGGTCAGCAGGATGATGCGTGAGTCCGGTTCGTTGCCTGCGAAGCGCTGAGGTCTCGCCGACACCTCGAACGGGAACCGCTTGAGATAGGGATAGCCGAGACCTGCGTCGAAGAGGGCGAGTGTCCATATCTTCTCGGGGTTGAATTTCTCTATGAGAAGGATGTTGTCGTCGTAATGGTTGGAGTCGGAATAGGTGGAGGTGAAGAACTCTCCGGTGTCGGTCACGACGAGCACCTTGTCGTCGCCCTGGAACACGCCGAGGCTCTGTCCGCGCCCGTCGTAGTTGAGGCGGAGCACGTCGCGGTCGAACCATACCTCGCGTCCCCCCAGTGTGCTCTTTCCCTTCTCGAGGAGCTTCACGTCGGCGATCTGGTATTTGGTCACGAGGTTGCCGAGCGCCTCCTTACCCTTGATCTCGAGCTGTGCGAAATCCACTATCACTTCCTTGGCTCTCGGACGGCGCCCCGTGTAGTTGGGCTCGTCGCGGAGCAGCACCTTCACTGTCTCCGCCTCGCCGTTGGGGTTGCAGGAGAGGTATTCGATGCGTGAGCCGGGAGCTTTCTTGGTGATGTTGTATTCCTTGTCGCGTGTCAGGCCGGTGATGTGGAAGCGCTTCTTGTAGGAGAAGCCCTCCTTGTCGCCGTTGCGGTATATCACGTTGTAGACAGTGCGCGTGTCGTTTTTCTTGAAGAGGCCGATGTGGAGCACCTTCTTGCCGATATAGAGCTTCTCGCTCACCTTCACTATCTTGTAGGTGCCGTCGCGGTAGATGATGAGGATGTCGTCGAGGTCGGAGCAGTTGAAGAGGAACTCGTTGTCCTTCAGTGAGGTGCCCACGAATCCTCCGGCCTTGTCGAAGAAGAGCCGCTTGTTGGCCTCGGCCACCTTCGTGGCCTCGATGGAGTCGAACGAGCGCATCACCGTGCGGCGCGGGAAGGCATGGCCGTATTTCTCTCTGAGGTGCTCATACCATGCGATGGTGAACTCCGTGGGGTGGGAGTAGTTGTATTCAAGACGGTCGATCTCCTTCTGGAGAGCGGCTATGTGGGCGTCGGCCTTCTCGGAATTGAATTTCAGTATGCGTCCCATCTTGATCTCCCAGAGCTTCAGGAGGTCGTCGCTCGTGATCTCGCGGAAGAAGGATGGCTTGAAGGGCTCGAAACGCATTTCGAGGTGAGCGAGCGCGGCGTCCATGTCGGCTGCCTCCTCCACCTCGCGGTCCTTATACATGCGCTCCTCGATGAATATCTTCTCGAGCGAGGCGAACATGCGCGCCTCGCGGGTCTCGCCGAGCTTGATGGCTATCTCCTCCATGAGGAGGTGTCGGGTGCGCTCCACGCTGTGGCGCAGCAGCTGGCTCACGGTGGTGAACTCCGGCTTGCGGTCGTTGATCACGCAGCATATCGGCGAGATGCTCACCTCGCAGTCGGTGAAGGCGTAGAGGGCGTCGATGGCCTTGTCGCTGGATGTGCCGGGAATCAGCTGCACGATGATCTGCGCCGTGGCGGCGGTGTTGTCGTCGACGTGGCGTATCTTGATCTTCCCCTTCTCCATGGCGGCGAGGATGGAGGAGATGAGGGTGGTGGTGGTCTTGCCGAACGGAAGCTCCGTGATGGCGAGCGTCTTGTTGTCGATCTTCTCGATGCGGGCCCTGACCTTCACGGAGCCGCCGCGTGCGCCGTCGTTATAGCGCGAGGCGTCCATCAGGCCGCCTGTCTGGAAGTCGGGAAGCAGGCGGAAATCCTCCCCCTTGAGGCAGGCCACCGCGGCGTCGCATATCTCGTTGAAATTATGCGGGAGAATCTTCGACGACAGGCCGACGGCGATGCCCTCCACGCCCTGGGCGAGGAGCAGCGGAAACTTCACCGGCAGCGTCACCGGCTCCTTCTTGCGGCCGTCATAGGAGAGCGTCCATTCGGTGATCTTGGGGCTGAAGGCGGTCTCGAGGGCGAACTCCGAGAGGCGGGCCTCGATATATCGCGGGGCGGCCGCCGAGTCGCCCGTCAGGATGTTGCCCCAGTTTCCCTGGGTGTCGATGAGGAGCTCCTTCTGTCCGAGCTGCACGAGCGCGTCGCCTATCGAGGCGTCGCCGTGGGGGTGATACGACATGGTGTTGCCCACGATGTTGGCCACCTTGTTGTAGCGTCCGTCGTCGAGGGTCTGCATCGAATGCAGGATGCGTCGCTGCACGGGCTTCAGTCCGTCGTCGATGTGGGGCACTGCCCTCTCGAGTATAACGTAGGAGGCATATTCGAGATACCAGTCTCTGAACATGCCCTGGAGCACTGTGCGCCTGTCTTCGCTTGTAATGCGTTTGTCTTCGCTCGTTGTGTTGGTGTCTTCGGCCATAATGTCAGTCAGTGGAATTCCGCGGCTTTAAGGTTTTCAAGTCGTAAAATTAACAAAAAAGTTTGAAAAATCCTCGCTCCGGTGCTGATTAATCGTGATTTTTTGCTTAACTTTGCAATCGTATTTGCGCGCTTGGCGTAATTGGTAGCCGCGCTAGACTTAGGATCTAGTGTCTTACGACGTGGGGGTTCGAGTCCCCCAGTGCGCACGAGAAAGAGCCGACGGGACAGTGTCCCGGTCGGCTCTTCCCGATTCTTCATATATCGTCTTATCTTCGGAAGAGCTCCCAGAAGGCCACGGCGGAGGCGGCCGCGACGTTAAGCGAGTCGACGCCGTGCCACATCGGGATCTTCACGGTGTAGTCGCAGCCGGCGATGGTGGCTTTCGGCAGCCCGTCGCCCTCGGTGCCCATCACCACGGCTTTCCTCTCCTGTCTCTTCAGCTCCGGGGCGTCGAGTGGAAGGGAGTTGTCGTCGAGCGCCATGGCGAGAGTGGCGAAGCCGAGCGCCCTCAGCTCTCCGACAGGATCGTGGCTCCAGGTCCAGGGCACGAGAAACACGGTGCCCATCGAAACCCTCACCGCCCGGCGGTTGAGCGGGTCGCAGGAATCCTCGCTGAGCACCACGGCGTCGACGCCTAAGGCGGCCGCCGAGCGGAAGATGGCGCCGATGTTGGTGGTGTCGGTCACTCCATGGATCACGCACACGTTTTTAGCCTTACGGCATGTGTCTTCAAGCGCCGGGCTCGGCTTGCGCCGCATGGCGCAGAGCACTCCGCGCGTCAGCCGGTAGCCCGTCATCGCCTCGAGCACGGAGCGCTCGCCGGTGAGCACCTCCACGCCACCTGCCATCCCGATCACCTCCCGGGCATCGCCTTCGATATGCCGCTCCTCACACAGAAGCTTCACCGGCTCGTAGCCGGCCTCCAGCGCTGTGCGTATCACTTTGGGACTTTCCGCGATGAAGAGTCCGCGCTGTGGGTCGAGCCTGTTGCGCAGCTGCTGCTCGGTGAGTGAGAAAAACACCTCCGCTGCCGGGTCGGCGGCGGAGGTGATATGCCGGATGTTCATATTCCTGTATTATTTCCTGAACGCGGGGTCATGCTTCAGCAGCCACTGGGCGATCTGCACGGCGTTGAGCGCCGCGCCTTTCTTGATTTGGTCGCCCACTGTCCAGAAGCTCAGTCCGCAGTCGTCGCAGAGGTCCTTGCGTATGCGCCCTACATACACCGGATCCTTGCCGGCGATGTGGAGCGGCATCGGGTATCTCTTCTCCGCCGGGTTGTCGTCGACCACCACACCCTCGGCCTTGGAGAAGGCCTCGCGGGCCTCGTCGACGCTTATCGGCCTCTCGGTCTCCACCCAGATGGCCTCGCTGTGGGCCCTCATCACGGGCACGCGCACGCATGTGGCGGATACCGAGATGGTGTCGGAGTGCATGATCTTGCGGGTCTCGTGATACATCTTCATCTCCTCCTTTGTATATCCATTGTCGGTGAAGACGTCGATGTGGGGTATCACGTTGTAGGCGAGCTGGTAGGCGAATTTCTCCACCGTGGGGTCCTTACCGTCGGCGATCTCCTGGTATTGTGTGGTGAGCTCGTCCATAGCGGCGGCGCCTGCGCCGCTGGCTGCCTGATAGGTGGCCACGTGTACGCGGCGTATCGGGCTGAGGTCGTTGATGGGCTTGAGGGCCACCACCATCTGGATGGTGGTGCAGTTGGGGTTGCCAATGATGTTGCGGGGGCGCGTCAGGGCGTCGGCGCCGTTCACCTCGGGCACCACCAGAGGCACGTCGCTGTCCATGCGGAAGGCGCTGCTGTTGTCGATCATCAGGGTGCCGTGGCGTGTGATCACTTCGGCATATTCCCTCGAGGTGGAAGCCCCGGCCGATGTGAAGGCGATGTCCACACCCGAGAAGTCGGAGTCATGGCCGAGCTCCTCCACTGTATATTCCTTGCCCTTGAAGGCATAACGGCGTCCGGCGCTGCGGGCGGAGCCGAAGAGGCGCAGTCTGTCGATGGGGAAGTCCTGCTCGGCGAGCACGCGGAGCAGCTCCTGGCCCACGGCGCCGCTGGCGCCCACTATAGCTACATTCATTTTATTCGTACGGTTAGAAGTGTCTCAGCTGCGGCCGCTCACCTCCACGGAGGGGTCGATTTTCTTCACGAGACCCTGGAGCACGTTGCCCGGGCCGAGCTCCACGAATTCCGTGGCGCCGTCGGCGATCATGGCCTTGACGTCCTGTGTCCAGCGCACGGGGGCGGTGAGCTGC
Organism: uncultured Bacteroidales bacterium; assembly: GCA_900554345.1. Taxonomy (GTDB): domain Bacteria; phylum Bacteroidota; class Bacteroidia; order Bacteroidales; family Muribaculaceae; genus Lepagella. The sequence goes on from USHH01000071.1 coordinate 5,021, forward strand.
TTGATGAGGTTTTCCTTTATCTCTTCGGGGTCGGTGTGGGGCTTGCCGTCGACGTTCTGGTAGACGGGACACACCGGAGTGTGGAAAGTGGCTTCGGCGATTGCCTCTGAGAGCTCTTCCTGGGCTGGCATCATGAGGGGGCTGTGGAAGGCACCACCTACCTTGAGCTTCAGAGCCCTCTTGGCGCCGGCTTCCTTCATCTTGGCGCATGCTGCGTCGATGGCCTCGACCTCACCGGAGATCACCACCTGGCCGGGGCAGTTGTAGTTGGCGGGAGCCACTACGCCCTCGATCTGGCTGCATATCTCCTCCACCTTCTCGTCGGGGAGGGCGAGCACGGCGGCCATTGTCGAGGGGCGTGCCTCGCATGCCTTCTGCATGGCGCGGGCGCGGGCGGCCACGAGCTTCAGACCCTCCTCGAAGGAGAGGGCGCCGGCGGCTACGAGGGCGGAGAATTCGCCGAGGCTGTGTCCGGCAGTCATGTCGGGCTTGAAGTCGTCGCCGAGGGTGCGGGCGAGGATCACGCTATGGAGGAATACCGCCGGCTGTGTCACCTTTGTCTGTTTCAGGTCGTCTTCTGTGCCTTCAAACATCAGGTCGGTGATGCGGAAGCCGAGTATGTCGTTGGCTTTCTCGAAAAGTTCGCGGGCTTCAGGATTGTTGTCGTAGAGGTCCTTGCCCATACCTACAAACTGGGCGCCTTGGCCCGGAAATACGTATGCTTTCATTTCTACCTTAATTTATCTGCAAGCTGTTGTCATCAGTCTCTGTCAGTGCCTGTAGGGTTGCGGCGGTCGCCGTCTGCGGGCGCAATAAGAAATTGAGTGACTTGCAATTTGGCGCAAAATTAGCAATTAATCTCCAATTACGGAAATTTATCCGTATATTTCGACATCATTCCCGGCCGGGTGATGCGGTCCGTGTGTAGGTGGTCTATTGGCTAAAGCCTGTGAAGCAGGTCAGGTCATTCGATTTCTTTGGGAGAATCTTTTCCCGGAAGATAGTCGGAGGCTTTGGCGGAGGATATGACACTGCGTCCCAGTCTTAGCTCCAGCTCTTCTCGGGCTGCTTTGGCCACATCGCCGCCGCTGCGGGCCGTGCTGGCATGCTGGCTGAATGTCGTGGGGTTGCGTTGCTTTGAGATCTCGGTTGTCGATGCTTCTGCGAGCATGTTGAGCGCCAGCTCCACATTGGTCATGTTGTCGCGGAGCCCTTCCTTATGCAACCCCTTGAATCCTTTATATTCCCTGGTGGTCATGCCGCTCCATTGTTTGGTGATGATGTCGGTGAGCGAGGCATACTGCCAGTCTTTGACTCCTCCCCGTTTCCATTCGTCAGTGAGCATTTTCCTGGTCTCGATGCTTCTGAGCCGCTGGTTGATCCATTCATCGGAGTATCCGAGATGACGGTAGTCAGCCACGGCCTGCTCGATGGAGAGCTCCGGATCCTGCATCTGGTCGATGCGTGTGGCGGCCACCTGGGCCATCCATTGCTTGAAAGGCTCGGCTTTCGGCGATGGAATCGACTGTATCAGTCGGAACATCTGCTCTGTGGTGGCTACATCTGTGAGACGCATCTTGCCGTCGGCAGCCGGGAGCTTCAACTGTACGATTTTTTCGTACACTTCACTGCCCTCCTTTTTGAGTTTACGTTTCAAGTCACTCAGATATCGGCGGGGATTCTCACTGTTTGTTAACACTTCCACCACATCTACGACGGAGAAATACCATTCCTCCTGATCGGTGTCCCATACGGTTCTGACCTTGCGGTCGTTGAAAAGCTGTAGCTGGTTCTTCTTGGTCATGACTGTCTCATTTATAGTGCAAAGATAGTGAATTTATTCGGTAATTCAAAGTAAATTACGGATTTGTTTATCTGTATATCAATTTGATAGGTCAGCGGCAGGGGATGGTGGGATTGATGAGGAACACCTTCTCGGTGGCGCGTGTCACCGAGGTGTAGATCCAGCGGTAGAAATCCTCTCCGATGGCCGCCGGATCGATATTCGCCATGTCGATGTAGACGTGGCGCCACTGGCCGCCCTGCGCCTTGTGGCACGTGACGCAGTAGCCGTATTTCACCTGTAGCGCGTTGTAGTATTCATCGTTCATCACTCCTAAGATCTTGTGCGACAGCTCACCCTCGTAGGCGTCGAGCACGCGGTTGTAGAGGCGCTCCATCTCCTCTCTTGGAATCGACGCTCCCTCCGTGGCGAGGCTGCGTAGCATCACCTTGGCGCCCACAACGGCGTTGTCGCCGCTGAGGCGCAGCTCCACATCCGTGAAATATCGCCCGTACATCTTCTCCGTCTTCCCCACCCAGGTCACCTCCGCGCTGTCGCCGTTGGCTATGAAGTGTGGCAGCTTGTTGCGGCGGCTCCAGAAATAGTCGTTTTTCGCTATTATTATGCGGTCGCCGCGCTGCAGCGGCGAGTCGGCCCCCATCACGAGATTGCGTATCGCCATATTGTAGTTGTTGGCGCGTCGGTTGGAGCGGGTGATGATCAGGGTCTCGTCGGAGCCCACGGAGGCCCAGGAGTCGGCGAGGGCGTCGGCGAGGTCGCGCGAGCTGATTTTCACGAAGTCGGTCATTCCCCTGGTGGCGAGATGGAAGCGTGCCGGGTCGAGCTGTGCGGCCATGGCCTGACGGATTATGGTGGCGTTGTGGAGTATGCCGCTCTCGGCCGCCTGGCGCACCGTGACGTCGAGGGAGTGGCAGATGGGATTGAGGCCGAGCTGCCGTAGCCTGTCGGCGTTCATCGCCGGGCTGTCGGTCATCCCCACCGGAGGGAGCTGGGCTATGTCGCCTACGAGCACCATCGCGCATCCCGGCGCGGAATACACGTGGCGTGTCAGCAGGCTCAGCAGTCCGTTGGCGCCCTTGTCGTCGATCAGCGATGCCTCGTCTACGAAGAAGATGGTGTCGCGGTCGTTGTTGGGGGCGATGAAGAAAGTGGAGTTGGCGGGGTCGAGCGAATTGCCTCTGAAGAGGCGCTTATGGATAGTGGATGCGGCATGGCCTGAGAAATGCGACGCCACCTTTGCGGCGCGCCCGGTGGGAGCGAGCATCACCAGGGGCGTCTTCGCCTCCCTCATGGCCTTCACCATGGCGCCGACGAGCGAGGTCTTGCCCGTGCCGGCATAGCCGTTGAGCACGAAGACGTCTCGCGGGCCATGGCTCGTGATGAAGGCCGCCAGGGCGTTGACGAGCAGGTATTGGCCCGGCAGAGGCTCGAATCCGAGACGCGCGCAGGCCTCGGCTGCAAGAGTGGCTGAATCCATATCAGGAGCAAAATTAGTAAAAAATGCTTATAAAATATTAAGAGTATGCCGCCGGAATGAGATTATTTTGTTAACTTTGCAGAAATTCGCAGAGGGAGGCTCCGGTGGGTCTCATAGGGGCGCTCCCTACAGTCAGTTTTCAGAAATATCCAAGCTATAACCCTTTTTATAGAACAAACAATGAAAATCGAAAAAATTATTGGTCGCGAGGTACTTGACTCGCGCGGCAACCCGACAGTTGAGGTAGACGTGTATCTTGAGAGCGGCGTCATGGGACGCGCGGCTGTGCCGTCAGGCGCGTCCACAGGCGAGAACGAGGCTCTCGAGCTTCGCGACAACGACTCCAATCGCTATATGGGCAAAGGCGTGACAAAGGCTGTGGCCAACGTCAACGGCCCCATCGCGGAGGCCCTCGTCGGCCGCTGCGCCCTCGACCAGGTAGGCATCGACAAGGCCATGCTCGACCTTGACGGCACCCCTACGAAGTCCAACCTCGGCGCCAACGCCATCCTCGGCGTATCGCTCGCCGTGGCCAAGGCTGCCGCCAGCTATCTCGACCTTCCCCTCTATAAATACATCGGCGGCTGCGACACCTACGTGATGCCCGTGCCCATGATGAACATCATCAACGGCGGCGCCCACTCCGACGCTCCCATCTGCTTCCAGGAGTTCATGATCCGTCCCGTGGGAGCTCCCAGCTTCAAGGAAGGCATCCGCATGGGCACAGAGGTGTTCCACAACCTGAAGAAGGTGCTCAAGGCCCGCGGCCTCTCCACGGCCGTAGGCGACGAGGGCGGCTTCGCTCCTAACCTCGACGGCACTGAGGACGCCCTCAACGTCATCATCGAGGCTATCCGCAAGGCCGGCTACGAGCCCGGAAAAGACGTCACGATCGGTCTCGACTGCGCCGCTTCCGAGTTCTACAGGGACGGTGTATATGACTACACATGGAAGCAGGGCCCCGACGCTCCCAAGCGCACGAGCGAGGAGCAGGCCAGGTTCCTCGAGGAGCTCATCACCAAATATCCTATCGACTCCATCGAGGACGGTATGGACCAGAACGACTGGAAGGGCTGGAGACTCCTCACCGAGCTCATCGGCGACCGCTGCCAGCTCGTGGGCGACGACCTGTTCGTCACCAACGTGAAGTATCTCGAGAAGGGCATCGAGCTCGGCTGCGCCAACTCGATCCTCGTGAAGGTCAACCAGATCGGTACCCTCACCGAGACCCTCCGCGCCGTGCAGATGGCCCAGCGCAACAACTACACCGCAGTGATCTCCCACCGCTCCGGCGAGACCGAGGACGCCACCATCGCCGACATCGCCGTGGCTACCAACG
>USHH01000072.1 GCA_900554345.1 uncultured Bacteroidales bacterium
TCTTCATAAGTATCGGGAATTATCTGGATTATCGGGCGATGTATCTGAGAGTGATGCCGAGCTCGGGCACACTGACGATATAAAGCCCGGGAGAGGGGAAGACAACGCTTCCGCGCCCGGAACATACCTTGACGCCGGCAACGTCGATCACGTCGATCGTATGGTTGCCGTCGACCCGGGCCGTCATCCCGCTGAAGACAATCGGCTGACGACCGGCATCAACAGTTGAGACACCGCTGCCTGTGGCGGTCTTGACACCGATCCACTGCGACTCGCCGCTGAAGAAGGCGCCGTCGGTGGCCTGCACCATATAGGCATATTCAGTCTCCGGAAGCAACCCTTCGATTCTGCGGGAACAAACGTCGCCCACATTCAGCGAGTCGTATTCCGGCAACATGGTGTAGTCATACTGCATGCCATAGGTGACCTTGATATCATCGATCGCTACAGCTCCCTTGCCGCCGTTCTTGTCAAGGCGAAGCCTGAACGCCAGGACTCCCTCCGGAACATCAAGCTCAGTGACGGTGCCTCCGGCGACGTCTGTCACCGGCACCCTGTAGATCTCCTCTGGACTGTCGCCGGATAGAGACTCCACTACAATCGACTCCTTACCGGTCGTGGCATTTCCGCGATGCCAGAATGAGATGTGGCTGACATACTGGAGATAGTCGGGCGAGCCGATGAAGTCGCCATCCTTGGCCACACGGAGCGAGGGAGGATTCTCTCCGCTGTATTCATGTGTGGAATAGGTTCTCGTCGCAGAAGTGCGCCATCCCCTGGGCAACCTTAGTTCGTCGGCGAAATCGCAGAAATCGAGATAAGGGGCAATAGGGTCGCAGCGCCTCACGCTCACAAGATATTCGGAAGCTCCGTCAAGGGCGCTCCAGTTGGCAGTGAAGCAGTCGCCGTAGATGTCGGTGGCGTCACCGGCCACCACGTCATAGTAACTGAGGTTATAGTCGATAGTGACCACCGAGCCCTCTTCGCAGGGAAGGCCGGAGTGCCAGCCGTCGGACACGCTGACCACATAGTAATAGGTGGTCTTCGGCTTCAGGCCCGTCACCTTATGGAAAATCTCGTCAGACACGAGCCTGTTGTGGTAACCATCCACATATACGGGCATCCCGTCGGCATCGCGTGTATATACCGATACAGAGTGGCTGAAGGCGCCTACCGTGGGCCATGAGATCACGAAATAGTCGGCATTGACCTCGAGAATCTCAGGCGCCTCCATATCAGGCACCTCACCTTCGGTGCCGCCGAGGACATTGAATGTGATGATGCCGTCGGCCGTCTCCGCGATATCCGTCACGGGGAGGTCGATTGCGACACCGTCCCACGTCACCAACGCCGGTCTTGTATCTGAGGTAAACGACGTGGCTTTGGAAGTGCCGGGGAAGGCGTCGCCGGCACGGGAGCCTTCGGTGGCTGAGCCGTCGGCTTCCTCTATATCGACATACTGTCGGCCGGGAGTATTGTTGACGGTATTAGAGGCCCAGACGTAGGAGTCATAATCAATATGCCACACGAGCATTCCGTGGCCCGGGATGAATGCGTCCCAGCCCGTCTGCTGACGGTTTTCGATGAGGAAGAATTCAGTATCCTTCTCCGTACGTATAATGCCCGCGGCATTCGAGCCGATGGGCTCGAGAGTGGCAGAAAGGGCACAGGATATCTCGCGGGGCTCCATCCAGCCGAGGGCATAGCGCTCGAAAGCGCTGTAGAGGGGAGGCGTCATACCGTCATTGTTGTAGGGGCCATAATCCATCGCCGACCATGCACCGGGAGTGAACGCTCCTGTATAGGATGTTGCATACAGGTCGGGGAGCCCCATCACATGGCTGAACTCATGGATGAACGTGCCGACACCGTCGGGGCGGTCGTGTACCCACTCGTTGGTGCATGCATAATGCTCGGCCTCGACACCGTCGTAGACATGTCCCGCCGAGCCGCCGCTCGAGAGATCCCAGCTGTGGGGCCACACCGTGTTGGCGCCTGCCCCAGTGGCCTCGCCGCCACCGGCGTAGAACACGAATACATTGTCGATATATCCGTCGCCGTCGCGGTCATACTGCGAGAAGTCGACCTCCGGGTCAAGGATGTCGAGGGCGTGCACCACCATCATCTGGGGGTTGGAGTCGTTGTTAAACATATTGTTGCCTCCGTAGTAGTCGCGGTTGCGCGGCAGCGTCACGGGGCCGTAGACATCGAACTGCGGACGGAAGGCGCCGGAGGAATTGAGGCGGAAATACTCCGCCGCGCATCCTGTGGCGCCATAGTCGGAGAATCCCTCCTCGTTGAGCATGCGGTTGAAATAGTCGTATGGATCGTCGAGGGTAAATTTCACGTCGGCGTATTCCACTATCACAACAAGTCCCTTCTGGTCACCGTAGGCCGGGAAGGCATTGCCTCGTTCAGCCGGGAAGAGACCGTAGCCCTTCTCGTAGGGAGGGCCGTCGGGAGTGTCGGCTTGTTCACGCGAAGGGAGACGACGTGGAGCGACAGCCGGCTGCGCCGCGAACGCCTTGCGGGCACGTGCCGACACGCGCGACTCGAGGCCTGTCTTGTCTACTCCGGCGAGGAATGCTTTCTCGGCAGCCCCGCGCGAGGCAAGAGGCATGGCACGCAGCCCCGACTCCACGAGGTCGCCCCCGGGTGTGATGTCGCAATAGTAGAAGAGGCCGTCTTTCTCAATGAGAGGGAAACCGTCTTCGGTGAAATACTGATGGAAGCGCTCGTCGCCTCCGAGGGTAACGCTCAGAGTGGTGCCGTCGCGCAGAGGCACCTCGAGCACTCCCCTTTTCGCCGGGATGGCCCAGGCCGCCGAGACAGAAGCCAATGCCGCCGACAGGGTAAGAAACCGGGTAAAGTGTCGGTTCATAGTGGATAGATTAGTCTTATTAATATTAAGGGATAGAAATCACTTGCAGCATGAGCCGCCGCCGCATCCGTCGCCGCAGGAACCGCCGCCGCAGTCGGAGGAGGAACCGCAGTCGCCGCCGTGGCAACCGCCACAGCATCCGGAAGTGGGGGTGAGCTCTTCGGGAGTGGCGTCGCGCACCTCGTCGACGATGCCCTCATATCTCACGGTGAGGCCGGCGAAAGGATGGTTGAAGTCCATCGTCACCTTGTCGTCGATGGCCGTGACCACGCCCTCCACACGGTAGCCCTCCTGGGTCATCATGGGGAGACGGGCACCTACCTTCACCTCCTCGGGCATCTCGCCGTCGCGCTCGAAGATGTCGCGGTCGAGAGTGAGGACATAGTCTTCCATGCGCGGACCGAAAGCAGCCTCCGGAGGAAGGGTGACGCCAAACTTATCGCCGGCCGAAAGGCCCTTGAGGGCAGCTGTTAGGCCGGGTATGATCTCGTGGCTCACACCGAAGACCATGACGTCGGGCTCGCCGGCGGGAGTCTCGAAAAGCAGGGAGTTGTCGGCATCGTTGTAGAGCCGGTAGGAGTAAGCCACGAACTTTCCGGGCTCCACCTGTTCACGTTTGTTTTCCATATCTATTTCAGTTTTTTAGTTTTCTCATTAGTAGTCAGTCGCGGGTCTTACTCGGCAGGCACTTCATCGGTGGCCTCCACATCTTCTGTTTCTCCGGCTTCTTCACGGCCGTCGGCTCCTGTAGCCGTAGCCTCTGCCTCCTCGGCCACCGCCTCGGGATGCTTGAGCACATACTGCTCCTGGGGCACCATCAGGTTGAAGTAGAAGCCGGAGGCAGCCTTGTCGCGCAGACGGCGCGCCGTTTCCTCCTCGGGGCGCACGAGAAGATGGTCGTAGCCAGGCTCGATAAACTCGGCGTCGACGGCCTCGTAGCCGAGGAGCTGCACCATGTCGTATTCATGCATGGGATATATCACATACCAGGCGTTATCCACGTCCTCTCCGGTGCCGGTGCTCTTGATGGCTCCGAGCAGGTGCTCGAGGCGGTATTCCCAGATTTTGGCGCTCATGTCCTTGCGCTTCTCCTTGAGCACATGCACGAGAAACGACATCTGGCGCAGGTCGAACGGATTGTCGCGCAGGGAGAGCTCGGCATACTTGCGTATGGTGTCTATTTCCTCCTTGGAATGACTGGTCTTCATGCGGAGCTCGTCGGTAAGGCCGGAATACGGGGAGGTCCGGTAAGGATCGTAGTCCTCCTGAAACATATATCCGAGGTAGAAATTACGGTATTCCTCGTTGGTCATCGTCGTGTCATTGCGGTTGTATTTCTCCATGAGACGAGGGAAATACATCTTGCTGGCGGGGTCGAGTGTCTGACGGCGTATGAGCTCGAGGTCCGGTTTCTCTACAGTGATTTTCCGTTTGTTGCCGTTATCGGAATTGGGAGGGGTGGCCTGCGCGAGGCATGGAGTGCCGGCGGCGGCCACAAGGGCGGCAAGCGCCAGGACGGCGGTTCTGAGACGATTATAGAGAGTGGTCATATCAGGTTGACATTATTTACTGCGATCAGCAGCACGAGGGCAACGCCTATCTGCATCACGGTGATGGCCACAGGGAAACCCTTGGCCAGAAGGTAATGGAAGAAATGCCCGGAAGAGATGCCCACCGGGCGCCCGTCGGGAGTGCGGGAATAGAGGAGGAACCCGAAGAAGATGCCCACGACGGTCGCCACGATCATCACTCCGTAAAGCACGTTGACCGAAGAGGATAACGTGTAACCGAGCAGTCCGACCACCATACCTACCGTCGCACCGCCGATGATATAGGCCATGCCGCGTGTCTGCCTCACCACGGGGGCGGGCTGCAGCAGGGTGGCGAGCGTGACCACGAGCGTCATGCAGAGCCAGCCGATAAGGATGGTGTTGTTGACCGGAAGCACCGGATATCCTGCCGGGGTCCTGGCGAAGGAGAGGAGGGCGAGGCCGAGGAAAGAGAGCGAGGGGGCGTAGGCCTGCCTCACGGGAAGAAGCACGAGGGCTCCCACCCACAGCATTATGCTAAGTATGACAAGGGTCGTGGTCATGGTCGGGACAATGATTGGATTATTATTATAACGCCGCGACAGAGGCTTTTAGTTTTTCGCGGAGGGAGAAACATCGGCAGCGGGGGCACCCGCAGGCGCCGGGGAGGCCATAGGCGCCGATGCGACATCCCTGCGGACCTCGGGATAAGCCACACGCGAATGGTAGATAGTGGCGAGACGCTTCTTGAAAGTGTCTTTCACGGTCTCGACATCACGGAAGGATATCGGCGACTCCCTGAACCGGCCGTCGCTCACCTGGGAGTCGATGATCTTGTCGACAAGGGCGTTGATCGACTCAGGCGAGTAGTCCTTGAGACTCCGGGAGGCAGCCTCCACCGCGTCGGCCATCATGAGGATGGCGGTCTCGCTGCTCTGCGGGTCGGGGCCGGGATAACGGAACTTCTCGGGATCGACCGGCTTGCCGTTGCTGTTGTTGACGGCGGTGTTGAAGAAATATCTTGTCAGGCCGCGTCCGTGGTGCTGGGCGATGAAGTCCTTGATTTTCTGCGGGAGTTTCTCCTTTGAGGCGAGGGCGAGGCCGGCGGTGACGTGTGAGATGATCTTCTGGGCGCTGACCTCCGGGTCAAGCCCCTCGTGGGGATTGACGCCATGCTGGTTTTCGGTGAAGAATACGGGGCTCTCGAGCTTTCCGATGTCATGATAGAGGGCTCCGGTGCGCACGAGCATGGTGTTGGCGCCGATGGCGCGTGCGGCCTCCGTGGCGAGGGTCGAGACCTGCATGGAGTGCTGGAAGGTGCCGGGAGCCTCCTCGGCGAGACGGCGCAGCAGCGGGTTGTTGATATCGCTCAGCTCCACGAGGGTGACTGTTGACGTAAAGCCGAACACCTTCTCGATCACCAGGATGAGCACATAGGCGAACGAGAGGATAACGGCGTTGATGGCGTAGAAGCCCACCACCCTCCAGGAGAACTGGGAAAGTGTGCCCTCCGAGATCAGGCAGCTTATGAAATAGCATACGGCATAGGAGATGAAGGTGAAGAGGGCCGTGCGCAGCAGCTGCGAGCGGCGTGAGAGCTGGCGTATGCTGAAGGAGGCCACGAGGCCGGTGACGAACTCCATGTAGACGAACTGGAACTGGAATGTGGCGATCATCGCGGAGAGAAGGATGGTGATCAGCATGGCGATGATGGCTGTGCGGGAATCAAAAAAGACCATGATCACCACCGGCACCGCCGCATACGGCACGAGGTAGAGCCCCATCGGCACATACTCGAACATCACGATCGAGAAGACCACGAAGAGGGTGATGTAGATCATGAGGAAGACCATCTTCCGCAGGTCGTGGAAGAAGCGTTGGCGGTAACGGGCCAGGAAGAGATAGAGCACCGTGAAGAGGGTGAGGATGTAGAGGGCCTGGCCGGTCATGAAGTAAGTGGTGCTGCGCGTGCCCCCCTGCATGGTCTCGAGCATCTCGATGTAGGTGTTGAGGTTGGTGTAGATCTGGGGAGTGACGATCTCGCCGCGGTCAACGATGCGCTGTCCCTTCTTGATGACGCCTGTGGCGCCGGTGACGTTGAGATAAGCCTGGCTGCGGAACTTGGTGTCGGTCAGCGTGTCGAGCACGACATTGGGGACGATGCAGATGTTGAGGGCCTTGATGATGTCGGGGCTCAGGGCTCGGGTGGTGTCGTGGGCTACGCGCATGCCGTAGAGGGAGTCGATGCTCTCGAAGGCCTTCACAGGCGAGCGGAGCGAGGAGGCGTCGAGGGTCTGCACGGTGTTCTCGCCGTTTGGCTCCTCGACGGCGACCCTTACCTTCGGGGCCGGGCGCGCGGCCACCGAGTTATAGAGCGACGCGTCGGCGATGCCGGATGAATAGGCATGGCGGAGGAGGTCTTTGAGCGACGCCACCTCGTCAGCCGGAGCCTTACCGGCGGCAAGGCTCTCGAAGCGGGCGATATTGTCGTCGGCCACCTTGTCCTGGCGCCTCACGAAGGGCACGAAAGAGCGGTCGACGCTGTCGCGCATGGCGGTGAGCGATGTGGAGTCGCGCAGGATCGGCATGTCGAACTCCGCGGTGAGCAGCTGGTATTTCCATGGCTGGTTGAGCTCGTAGGAATACGACTGATGGTCGGCCTGCGGAAGCATGAGCATCAGGATCACCACGGCCCCGGCCAGCAGGGCGAGGCGTATGAGGTTGATTTTCGAGAAAATATTCTTAAGCATGTCGTTCTGAAAGTCGAATATGGTTGATATGGGGTCAGGAAGTGCGTTTTGCGAATTTCACTCCTTTGATTTTCTTCAGGGCCGAGCAGATGTTCTCTACCGTCTCGGTGTTGTCGACCTGCACGTTTAGCTCACAGTGAAACACTTCCTGACGGGCCTCGATGTTGAGGCCCCGGATGTTGACGGCGAGCTTCTGCGAGAGTGTGGAGGCAATCTCCTCGAGGATACCCTGCCGGTCGATGCCGTCGACGCTGATGGTGGCGAGGAACTTGTCGGCCTGCCCTCCCCAGGTGGTGGCCACGAGGCGCGAGCCGTAGGCGCTCTTGAGGCGCATGGCGTTGGGACAGCTCACCTTATGGAGCACCACGGCCTCGTCGTCGTCGACAAACCCGAGCACGTCGTCGCCCGGAATCGGAGAACAGCAGGTGTCGATCCGGTAGTTGGGGGTATCAGCGTCGGGATGGAGCACGTAGACCTTCTTGCGGTCGATGGGGGTGCGGGGCTCGTCGGATGAGGGGTCGTTCTTGTCTTTGCGGGAGGAGAAGGGATTGCGCAGCAGTTTCTTCAGCAGCCCGCGCCTGGTCTTGAGAAGCTCCTTGAATTCCTTCACCGAGAGATTGATCTCATCATTGGCGAGCATGAGGTAGAGGTCGTCTTCGGAATCGAGATGGTAGTTTCCGAGAATCTTGGCCGTGACTGCGGGCGACACCATAATGCCCTCCTTATCCATAAACTCGAGATACAGTTTCTTTCCACGGGCGATAAGGTTGCGGCGGTCGCGCCGGAGCACGGCGCGGAGCCGGCTCTGAGCCTTTGCGGTGTGGCAGTATTTGAGCCAGTCGGCCTGTGGTGTCTGCGAGTCGGAGGTGATGATCTCCACCTGGTCGCCGGAGTCGAGGCGGTAGCTGAGGGGCATCAGCTTATGGTTGATTTTTCCGGCCACGCAGTGCATTCCGAGCTGGGTATGTATGGCGAAAGCCATGTCGAGCACGGTGGAGCCGGAGGGGAGGGTGATGAGGTCGCCGGCCGGGGTGAAGACGTAGATCTCGGAGGAGAAGAGGTTGAGCTTTATGGTGTCGAGGAAGTCGATGGCGTTGGGCTCGGGGTTGGCGAGGATATCCTTTATGGTGTTCATCCAGGAGTCGAGCTCGGTGTCGTCGTCGTGTACTCCGGTCTTGTATTTCCAATGTGCGGCATATCCGAGCTCGGCGATCTCGTCCATCTTCCGGGAGCGGATCTGGACCTCTATCCATTTCCCCTCGGGGCCCATGGCTGTGAGGTGGAGCGCGCGGTATCCGTTTGCCTTCGGCACGGATGTCCAGTCGCGCAGGCGGTCGGGATGGATGCGGTGGCCGTCGGTGAAGAAAGTATATATCTGCCAGCAGCGGAGCTTCTCGAGGGAGTCGTCGTCGTTCTCGAAGATCACCCTGACGGCATAGATGTCATAGATTTCCTCAAAAGGTATCTTCTTTGTCTCCATCTTGTTGTAGATGGAATAGGCACTCTTGACGCGGGCCTTGATCTCGTATTTGAATCCGGCGGCGTCGAGTTTCTCGCGCACTGGCTGCACGAATTTCTCCACAATCTCCTGGCGGTGCTGCTCGCTGCGGTCTACCTTGGCCATGATGTCGGCGTAGATCTGGGGATGCTCGTAGCGGAAGGCGAGGTCCTCGAGCTCCTGCTTGATCTTGAAGAGGCCGAGGCGGTGGGCGAGAGGGGCATAGACGTAGAGGGTCTCTCCGGCTATCTTATACTGTTTTTCGGGGCGCATGGCGCCGAGGGTGCGCATGTTGTGGAGCCTGTCGGCCATCTTGATGAGCACGACGCGTATGTCGGTCGACATGGAGAGCAGCAGCTTGCGGAAGTTCTCGGCCTGAAGGGATGCCTTGTCGCCGAAGATGCCGCCGGAGATTTTGGTGAGGCCTTCGACGATGGAGGCTATCTTGGGGCCGAAGGCGGCCTCGATGTCGTCGCGGGTGTATTCGGTGTCTTCCACCACGTCATGGAGAAGTGCGGCGCATATCGAGGTTGAGCCGAGGCCGAGTTCGGATATGACGATCTTGGCCACTGCGATGGGATGGAGGATATAGGGCTCGCCGCTGCGGCGCCTGACGCCCTGGTGGGCGTTGCGGGCGAAGCGGTAGGCACGCTCTATGATCTCCACCTTCTTGCGGTGGTTGCTGGCGAGATATGCGCGGAGCACGTCCTGGAACGCCTCCTCGACGACAGCGTCTTCGGCAGCCGGGGCCTGAGGGAGATTGATGCTCATAAGCTGATAGATAACCTAAGCTACAAAATTAATGAAAATCGCCGACACGCGCAACACTCAGCCCCAGGGCTGGCGCATGAGATTTAACTTTCCTTAAAAACTTTGAGGAGGTAGTCAA
>USHH01000073.1 GCA_900554345.1 uncultured Bacteroidales bacterium
CCCCAGCCGTTTGGCGCTCCCCAGCAGCCCCCGCAGAATCCTATCGGCGCCGGCGCCCCCAACGAGACCGACGACCTGCCCTTCTGAGCTCACTGACAGCCGCCTTCCTCGCGGCGTTGATGATAAGCCAACACCCCGTGGATGGGTGAGACCGGAAAGGTCTCTCCCATCCACGGTTTTTATCTGCCTCTTTTTTATATCGTTTTAATGGTTTTTTATCCGTTTTCGCTCTGAAAACGTGTCTATTTCCACTCTGCCTATTGCCTGATAGCCGAAATATTAGTAACTTTGCGCTTGAATTATTCCGTGTTAAGGTAAATGTCTGTGCTTGTTTTTCTATAACGGACGCCAAGCGGCTTCGAACGAAGTCGCCCGCTTTTGCGTTATGTAGATATATGGCACAACAGATGATAATGATCAACATCATATTTTATATATGAATACAAATCCGCAGTTTCCCGCTCCGCGCATCGGCCTGCTGACCGAGACAAGCTGGGAAGTATGCAACAAGATTGGCGGCATCTATACAGTGTTGTCGACCAAGGCGAGAGTGCTCAAGGAGGCCTACGGCGACAAGCTCGTGTTTATCGGCCCCGATGTATGGACATCCGACAACCCCTCGCCGGTCTTCATAGAGCGCAAGACCCTGCTGAAGCAGGCATCCTCCAGGCTACGCCTCCCCTGGGATATCTCCATTCGCGTGGGACGCTGGAATATTCCCGGCTCGCCGGTGGTGGTGCTCGTGAAGTTTGACGGCTTATATTCCCACCTCGATCCGATCTACGGCGATATGTGGGAGCATTTCAAGGTCGATTCCCTCCATTCCTACGGCGATTATGCCGAGGGATGCGCGTTCGCCGTGGCCTCGGCCATCGTCACGATGGCTCTCGCCGATCACCTCAAGGTGGCCCGCGGCAATGTGGTGGCGCATTTCAACGAGTGGACCACAGCGATGGGCCTTCTCTATCTCAAGCTCAATTCGCCACAGACGGCAACCGTCTTCACCACCCACGCCACAAGCATCGGCCGCAGCATATGCGGCAACGGCAAGCCCCTCTACGACTATTTCACCGGCTACAACGGCGACCAGATGGCCGCAGAGCTCAATATGCAGTCGAAACACTCGCTCGAGAAAGCGGCGGCCCATCAGGCCGACTGCTTCACCGCCGTCAGCGAGATCACGGCCAGGGAATGCGGGCAGCTCCTCGAGATCAGACCCCAGGTAGTGACTCCCAACGGATTCGAGCCGGACTTCGTACCCGGCGCGGCCTCCTACGCCTATCTCCGCGCAAAGGGCAGGGCGCGCCTCATCGAGGTCGCTTCCATTCTGAGAGGCAGGAAGTTTGCCGACGACGTCTTCATGGTTGCCACCTCGGGCCGCAATGAATACCGCAACAAGGGTCTCGACCTCTTCATCGACTCAATGGCGCAGCTCGACGACGACAAGCCGGCCGGCGACGTGCTTGCCTTCATTCTCACCCCCGCCTGGGTGAAAGAGCCTTCGGGCGCCCTCATAGTGGATATGGCCGACGGGGGACGCGTGCAGCCGACGCCCGACTTCATCACACACCGTCTCAACAACGAAGACAGTGACATGGTGTTCGGCCGTCTCCGAGACCTTGAGGCGCAGGGCAGGTTCCACGGCAAGGTCCATGTGATCTACGTGCCCGTCTATCTCGACGGCCACGACGGCATAGTGGATATCTCCTACTACGACCTTCTCCCGGCCTTCGACATGTCGGTCTTCCCATCCTACTACGAGCCCTGGGGCTATACCCCCCTTGAGAGCGTGGCTTTCGGAGTGCCCACCGTCACCACCGACAAGGCGGGTTTCGGACAATGGGTGTCGGCCACTTTCAACGGCTCCCTTCTCCATACAGGCGTCGATGTCGTGGCCCGTACAGACTCCAACTATCAGCTGGCCGCCCATGCCATAGCCGCAACCGTGGCCCGCTATCAGGCCCTTCCCCTTTCCGGGAAAGAGGAGGCGAGGGCGGCCGCCCGCGCTACTGCCGCCCGCGCCAACTGGAAATTCTTTATCGAGAAATATTACGAAGCCTTCACCGTGGCAGAGAAGAGGCGCGACGCGCGTCTCGACATTACTGATAATAAAAATCTTAAGTGAATAATATGAAACTACAGGTTAGCAACACCAACGAGCCCGTGTGGCGCAACGTCACTGTCAGCGCCCAGCTCCCCCCTGAACTGAAGAATCTCGAGGAGCTCTCGAGAAACTTGTGGTGGGTGTGGAACAGCGAGGCGAAAAGCCTTTTCCGCGACCTTGACCACGATCTCTGGAGAAAGGTAGGCGAGAACCCCGTCATGCTTCTCCAGCAGCTCTCCTACGAGCGCTACAAGGAGATTCTCGCGAGCGACGAGATGATGGAGCGTATCCGTGGCGTCTACGACGCCTTCAAGGCATACATGAAGGAGCCGATGCGCACCGATGTCCCCTCTGTGGCTTATTTCTCGATGGAATACGGCCTCTGCAACTGTCTCAAAATATATTCCGGTGGCCTTGGCGTGCTCGCCGGCGACTATATCAAGCAGGCTTCCGACAGCCGCGTCAACATGACCGCCGTCGGTTTCCTCTACCGTTTCGGCTATTTCTCGCAGTCGCTCTCGATCGACGGCCAGCAGATCGCCAACTACGAGCCCCAGAATTTCGAGCAGCTCCCCATCGAGGCCGTGCTCGGAGAAGACGGTAAGCCGATGGTGCTCGAGGTGCCCTATCCCGGACGCATCGTCTATGCCCATGTCTGGAGGGTGAACGTGGGCCGTATGAAGCTCTACCTCCTCGACACCGACTTCGACATGAACTCCGAGTTCGACCGCTGGATCACTCAGAAGCTCTATGGCGGTGACTGGGAAAACCGCATGAAGCAGGAATACCTCCTCGGCATCGGCGGCATCTATATGCTCAACAAGCTCGGCATCCACACCGACATCTACCATGCCAACGAGGGCCATGCCGCGCTCCTCAATCTCCAGCGCCTCGTCGACTACGTGCAGAAGGATCATCTTCCATTCAATGTCGCCCTCGAGGTCGTGAGGTCGAGCTCGCTCTACACCGTGCATACCCCTGTGCCCGCCGGCCACGACTATTTCGACGAGTCGCTTCTCGGCAAGTATCTCGGAGAGTATCCCGCCAAGCTCGGCATATCATGGTCCGACCTAATCAACATGGGCCGTGAGAATCCCGATTCCAACGAACGCTTCTCTATGAGCGTATTCGCCCTCAACACATGCCAGGAGGCCAACGGCGTCAGCTGGCTCCACGGCGAGGTGTCGAAGAGGATGTTCGCAGGCGTATGGAAAGGCTATGCTCCCGAGGAGTCGCATGTCACCTACGTCACCAACGGCGTCCACATGCCCACATGGGCCGCTTCCGAGTGGAAGTCTTTCTATGCGGAGAAGCTCGGTCCGAAGCTCTTTGAAGACCAGAGCAATCCCGAGGCATGGAAAGGCATCTTCGACGTGCCCGACGAGGAGATCTGGAACATGAGGATGATTCTCAAGAATAAGTTCATCGACTTCGTGAAGCGCGACTTCCGTGAGAAGTGGCTCAAGAACCAGGGCGATCCCTCCGCCGTGGTGAAAATCGTCAACAAAATCAATCCCAACGCCCTCATCATCGGCTTCGCGCGCCGCTTCGCCACATATAAGCGCGCCCACCTGCTCTTCACCGACCTCGACCGTCTGGCCAAGATCGTCAACAACGAGCAGTATCCCGTCCAGTTCATCTTCTCCGGCAAGGCACACCCGGCCGACGGCGCCGGCCAGGGCCTCATCAAGCGCATCGTGGAGATAAGCCGCATGCCGCAGTTCCAGGGCAAGATAATCTTCCTCGAGGACTACAACATGATCGTGGCCAAGCGTCTCGTCAGCGGCGTCGACATCTGGCTCAACACTCCCACACGTCCTCTCGAGGCTTCCGGCACTTCGGGAGAGAAGGCCGAGATGAACGGCCTGCTCAATTTCTCCGTGCTCGACGGCTGGTGGTATGAAGGCTACCGCTTCGACGAGCTCGCCGGATGGGCGCTCACCGACAAGCGCACCTACACCGACCAGGGCATGCAGGACCAGCTCGACGCCGCCACTATCTACACCATGCTCGAGAACGAGATCATCCCTCTCTATTTCCGCAAGAACTACAAGGGCTACAGCCCCGAGTGGATCGACCGCATCAAGCGCTCCATCGGCCATATCGCTCCCCACTTCACCATGAAGCGCCAGCTCGACGACTACATCAGCCGTCTCTACGAGCCGGAGGCTAAGCGTGCAGCCCGCCTCAAGGCCAACGATTTCGCCAAGGCGCGCGAGATCGTGGCATGGAAAGAGGAGGTAGCCTCCAAATGGGACCAGGTGAAGGTGCTCTCCGTCGTTGTCAACGAAGGTGAGACCGGCAAGCCCGTCAACGCCGGCTCCGCTTTCGATGTCACAACCGTGATCGACACCAAGGGTCTCGGCGACTCCATCGGCGTGGAGCTCGTGATCTATCGCGAGCACGACGGTCAGAGCACATACGCCGGCCGCGAGCCCCTCAAGGTCGTGAAGCGCGACGGCAGCGTCTTTACCTACGAGCTGAAGACGAAGGCCGTGGACGCCGGCATGTTCCGCTATGCCCTCCGGATGTATCCCTGCAATCCCGAGCTGCCCCACCGTCAGGATTTCGCCTACGTTCGCTGGTTCTGATGCCGGGTGGATGGAATATATAGATATAAAAGGGTCGAATCGTGAAGCGATTCGACCCTTTTTTCATAAATATGTTGTTTAACATATTTAAAATGTGTTTCCTTTTCCATTCTTTTTGCTAAATTGCAACCGTTTTTCCAGCCGGGGCTGGAAAAGCTCAGTCTGAACCTTCAAAACTCACTCATATTATGAAGATTTACAAAACCGACGAAATCAAAAACATCGCCCTCATCGGATCGAAGGGCTCGGGTAAAACCACACTCGCTGAGTCTATGCTCTTCGAGTGTGGAGTGATAAAACGCCGTGGAACCATCGAGGCGGGCAACACCGTCTCCGACTATTTCCCCGTTGAGAAGGAATACGGCTATTCCGTGTTCTCGACTGTCTTCAATGCCGAGTTCAACGGCAAGAAACTCAACGTGATCGACTGCCCGGGTGCCGATGACTTTGTAGGCAGCACATATACAGCGCTCGGCGTCTGCGACACCGGTGTGCTCGTGGTCGATGCCGAATATGGCGTCGAGGTTGGTACGCAGAACACTTTCCGCACTACCGCTAAGCTCAGGAAGCCGGTGGTGTTCTGTCTCAACCAGATCGACGGCGAGAAAGCCGACTACGACAACGTGATGGAGCAGCTCCGCGAGCATTTCGGTCCGAAGGTGGTGGCCGTGCAGTATCCTCTCCAGTCAGGCCCCGGCTTCAACGCCATGATCGATGTGCTGATGATGAAGAAATATGAGTGGGGACCGGAAGGTGGCAAGCCCGTGGTGTCCGACATTCCCGCAGATCAGATCGACAAGGCCAATGAGCTTCACAATGCTCTCGTCGAGGCTGCCGCCGAGAACGACGAGACTCTTATGGACAAATATTTCGAGCAGGGTCATCTCACCGAGGACGAGATGCGCGAAGGCATCCGCAAGGGCCTCGTCGACCGCTCGATCTATCCCGTCTTCATCGTCAGCGCCCTCAAGGATATGGGTGTGCGCCGCATGATGGAGTTCCTCGGCAATGTCTGCCCGTTTGTCTCCGATATGCCCGACCCGGTGGATACAGCCGGCGAGCCTGTGGCTCCCAAGGCCGACGGCCCGCTCAGCATATATTTCTTCAAGACCTCCGTTGAACCCCATATCGGCGAGGTGTCGTATTTCAAGGTGATGAGCGGCACGCTCAAGGCCGGCGACGACCTCGACAACGTGACCCGCGGCGGCAAGGAGCGTCTCGCCCAGATCTTCACTGTCTGCGGTCAGTATCGCAATCCTATCGATGCCCTCCAGGCCGGCGACATAGGCGCTGCCGTGAAGCTCAAGGACGTGCGCACCGGCAATACCCTCGACAGCAAGGGCATCGACTGGCAGTTCGACTTCATCAAATATCCCGCTCCCAAGTATGTGCGCGCCATCCGTCCGCTCACGGAGAGCGATTCCGAGAAGCTCATGGGCGTCCTCACACGCATGCATGAGGAAGACCCGACATGGCTCGTTGAGCAGTCGAAGGAGCTCAAGCAGACCCTTGTAAGCGGCCAGGGTGAGTTCCATCTCCGCACCCTGAAGTGGCGTATCGAGAACAACGACAAGATTCCTATGGAATTCGTCGAGCCGAAGATTCCCTATCGCGAGACAATCACGAAGGCCGCGCGTGCCGACTACCGCCATAAGAAGCAGTCGGGTGGCTCCGGACAGTTCGGCGAGGTGCATCTGATCATCGAGCCTTACACCGAGGGCATGCCCGAGCCGGATACCTATAAGTTCGGCAACCAGGAGTTCAAGCTCAACGTCCGCGACAAGCAGGAGATACCTCTGGAGTGGGGCGGCAAGCTCGTGGTCTACAACTGCATCGTGGGCGGCGCCATCGACGCCCGCTTCATCCCTGCCATCGTCAAGGGCCTCATGGACCGCATGGAGCAGGGACCGCTCACCGGCTCATACGCCCGCGACGTCAGGGTGATGATCTACGACGGTAAGATGCACCCCGTTGACTCCAACGAGATCTCGTTCCGTCTCGCCGGCCGCAATGCCTTCTCGCAGGCGTTCAAGGCAGCCAACCCGAAGATCCTCGAACCCGTCTACGATGTGGAGGTGCTCACTCCGGGCGACACCATGGGCGACGTGATGAGCGACCTTCAGGGACGCCGCGCCATCATCATGGGTATGGAGAGCGACAGCGGCATCGAGAAGCTGAGCGCCAAGGTGCCTCTCAAGGAGATGTCGTCCTACTCCACATCGCTGAGCTCCATCACCGGTGGCCGCAGCAGCTTCACGATGCAGTTCGCATCCTACGAGCTCGTGCCCTCCGACGTCCAGGAGCGTCTGCTCAAGGAGTATGCCGAGACCAACCAGGAAGACTGATACTAATCGCGTAATCCTAAGTATTCCTTTTCACCACTTGACTTACGGGGCCTGCCGATCGCTCGGCAGGCCCTCTAAGCATATTTTGAGGTGGATTGGGTCAGGCTATATACCGCATAAATGTTAAATCAATGTTAAAATCGTTAATAATAGTGTAGAATACAAAAAACTGTTATATTTGCCGCGTAATTTAAGACGCCCTGGTTTAATGATGCGTCATTTACTTGAATTATGATTCAGAAGAGTGTTAATCAATTTAAATATGTAATCTTGGCAAATGCATGAATATGCCATTTTGCCACAAAAAGAGATGCTTATGAAGAGAATCTTTACTACAGTAGCGCTTTCCCTCTGGGTAGCCTCCGGCGTGATCGCTTCGTCGGCCAACGTCGCTACCATCCGTGAAGGCAGGGTATGGGAGTATGTCTACTCTGAAAGTGGTGGAAGACCGACACTTCCGCAGTTCAATGGTCAGGAAAACTCTGCGATGTTCCGGATGTGGTTTGACGGTACGGAGATGCGCGACGGCGTGGAATACCATCGGCTGGTGGCTTCGGAGACTATGGACATCTGGGGATACAACTACGACCGCGATACTCAGGAAATGATATTCCAGGGTCTGCAGACTATCCCCAACTGCAATCAGCAGGTCCGACTCCTGCGTGAGGACAACGGCAAGATTTATATGTATGTGGACTCTTCCGTCAACGACTTCTACGAGGCCGGACAGCATAAGGATGTCCTGCTTTACGACTTCTCAAAGAATGTAGGGGAATCGTATGAGACGATGTATTGCCTGCCGTATATCGGCGGTGGTGTTTTTTGGTATGATGAACGTGGTTATGATGCTCCAGCAAACTTTATGGACATCAAATCGACTGAGTATGTTACAATAGACGGTGAGGATTGTCTCTCTCAAACAGGAAAAATCAAGGATGAATTTGGATATGGTGATGGCTATTGGGAGCCCGAATTCAATATGATCGAGGGCATTGGTCTGACCGGCCATGGCTATCTGCCGTTCCTCATGCTCGACCTCAGGGCTGCCTCCATATATTTCAACTACAAGCTCAACCGGGTCTACAATGCCGAAGGAGAGATCATCTACCGTGGCGAGGACATCGACACCTCGACCCTCTCCGTAGGCCGCGTCATGAACGATGCCATAAGCCTGTCGTTTTCCAACGGTGCTGTCAGAGCAGCCGGAGCCGGTGAGGTGAGCCTCTCGCTCTATGATGTCAAGGGAAGCGTTGTGGCCACCACCACAGCCTCGGACCGCGCCGAGATCGCTACCTCGATGCTGTCGCCCGGCGTCTACATCGCCGTCTGCAAGGCTGCCGGTGGCACCAAGACACTCCGCATCATAATCTGATACCTCCCTTCTATACATATCCCGGCCCCGGCCCGACCCCAGGCCGGGGTCGTTTTTTAGATGATGCTTATGGCTGATGAGATAAACGGCAGTGAATAAAAACTTTTCGTTGGAATGGCTCGTTAAAATTATGTGGATATCAAAAATGTTTACTATCTTTGCGAATAAAACAATTGAAGAATGATACGTTCAATACCAAATCCCCCTATGGATCGAGAGGATGTCGCTCGTTTCCGTCGCAACTTGGAGCAACATCTCCGAGGGGATTTTAGTGCAGAAGAACGACATCGCATTGAAGAGCACAAGGCTTGGACAGAAGCAATTACCAAACGAATAACGGCCAACTGCGGTGGCAAAAACCCTATACTCGGATACTGACCTCCAGATAAGGCTTATGACTGACGCGGACTATGAGAATATGTCTGCATTTTCATGTGGGGTCAGGGAACTCGATGACTTCTTCAGATACGAGGTCAAGGAGTGCGTGGAGCGTAAATACCTCTCAGCATATTGCGCGTTTACTGAATCGGATGGTATAGTGGCGGCGTTCACTCTAATGAATGATGCCATTATGATTGAATCGGAGGATGAGAAAACGGACTTCTTTGATGACCTCAGATTGGGAGAAGATTCCTCTGTTGTTGATTTTTTCAAAAGGCAATCTTCATTTCCAGCCATCAATATAGGTCATTTAGGCACATCGGTTGATTTTCAAGACATTGGTATCGGAATGTATATCATCGAGTTCGTAGCCGGTACATTTTCTCAGTATCGACAGGCAGGATGTCAGTTTATTACCGTAGACGCGCTCAACAATCCACGTACTGTCAGTTTCTATTTGAATAATCAGTTCAATTTCCAGACTAACCACGATTTCTATTCGGCAACCAGAAGAATGTACAGGATTCTTTAGTGAGAATACAGACCCAGTATGGCTTGGCCATACCTTCCGCTTCGGAGCGTGCAGAGATCGCTACTTCCATGCTGTCGCCCGGCGTCTACATCGCCGTCTGCAAGGCTACCGGTGGCACCAAGACACTCCGCATCATAATCTGATACCTCCCTTCTATACATAT
>USHH01000074.1 GCA_900554345.1 uncultured Bacteroidales bacterium
GGCGGCGGCCTTCGCCGTCGCCGGCTCATTGGGCGTCGACTGGCTCTCGCGCCGCCGCGTGCGCAAAGACTCCGCGATCGCCGTGATATGGGCCCTCGGCATGGCCCTCGGCATACTCTTCGTCTTCCTCACCGCCGGCTACGTGCCGGAGCTCAACTCCTTCCTCTTCGGCAACGTGCTCACCATCACCCACACCGACCTCTGGCTCTTCGCCCTCTTCACCGCGCTGCTCGGCGCCTTCTACCTCCTCTTCTACCGCGTGATCGTGGCCGTGAGCTTCGACGAGGACTTCGCGCGCACGCTCCATCTGCCCGTGACGGCCGTCAATGTAATGATGACGGTCTTCGTCTCGCTGGCCATAGTGCTCACCATCCGCATGATAGGCATCATGCTGCTGATGTCGCTCCTCTCGCTGCCGCAGATCACAGCCGAGCTCTTCACCCGCCGCTACGCCCCGATGATGTGGCTCTCCATGGCCCTATCCCTGGCCGGCGGCATCGGCGGTCTCTTCATAGCCTATTTCATCTCCGTGCCCGCCTCGGCGGCCATAGTGCTGCTCCTCGTGGCCTTCTACGGCGCCGGAGCCGCCATCGCGGCATGGCGCTCGCGCTGCCGCATCACCCCTGACAACGACTGACTGATATGAAAAGAAGTCTTCTATCACTCGCCTTCGGCACATTCGCCTTAGGCGTGGCCGAATTCGGCATGATGGGTATCTTAGGCGACGTGGCGCGCGGCGTCGACGTCGACATAGTGAAGGCCGGCCACCTCATCTCGGCCTACTCCCTCGGCGTAGCCGTGGGCGCCCCGATGCTCGTGCTGCTGCGGCGCATGCCACTCAAGCGCCTGATGCTCCTCTTAGCGGCCGTCATCGCCCTCGGCAACGCCTTCGCCGCCCTATCTCCGGGATACGCGGCGCTCCTCTGCGCCCGCTTCATCTCCGGGCTACCCCACGGCGCCTACTTCGGCGCCGGAGCCATCGTCTGCTCGCGCCTCGCCGATCCCGGCAAAGGGGCTTCGGCCGTGGCCGTGATGGTGGGCGGCATGACGGTGGCCAACCTCATCGGCGTGCCCTTCGCCACCTGGATATGCGCCGCCACGAGCTGGCGCGTGGCCTTCGCCGCCGTGAGCCTCATCGGGCTGCTGACCTTCGCCGGCGTATGGGGCTGGATGCCTAAGCTCGCGCCTCTCCCCGACACGGGGCTGCGAGGGCAGTTCCGCTTCCTGCGCCGCGGCGCCCCGTGGCTCATCTACGGCGGCGTCTTCTTCGGGCAGGCCTCCGTCTACTGCTGGCTCAGCTACGTGGAGCCTACGATGACGCAGGTGGCCCGTTTCCCCTCGGCGGCCATGACGTGGATCATGATGCTCTGCGGCCTCGGCATGGTGGTGGGCAACATCGTGGCCGGACGGCTCGCCGACCGCCACCGCCCGTCGGCGGTGTGCTGCGGCATAGCGCTGACGCTCGCCGTCGTGATGACGGGGCTCTACTTCGCCGCGCCGTCGCGCTTCCTCTCGCTGCCGCTGGCCTTCGTGGCCTGCGCCGGGCTCTTCGGCCTCGGGGGCCCGCTGCAATACCTCATCGTGCGTTTCGCCAAAGGGGGTGAGATGCTGGGAGGCGCCGGCATCCAGATCTCGTTCAATGTCTCCAACGCCATGTCGGCAGCCGTAGGCGGCCTATGCATCAATGCAGGTCTGGGTCTTGCCTCCCCTGCCCTCGCCGGAGTGCCCTTCGCCCTCGTCGGCGCCCTATGCCTCTACCTACTCAACCGCCGCTACGCCTCCGAAGGCGCCTGACATTTTGCAGCTTTGCGACGTAATTATTACCTTTGCACCGAAAACCATAATGCGCCCGAGATGCCTCACACAATAAGATTGGCCATAACATGTCTGCTGCTTATCCTCTCCTCCGCAGCGCACGCGAAGGAGAGACCGGTATGGGCCGACTCGCTGCTCAACAACACCTCCCAGCTAAATCCGGAAGAAGCAGCCCGGCTCGTGGTCTATCTGCAGCATCTCCGCGAGACAGAGCGCAACGCCGACATGCGCTGGTATTGCTCGGCCGCGCTGACCCAATGCGCATGGTATCTCATACAGAAGCGGGAATGGTATCTCGCCTCTCCCCTCATCGATATGGCCGGCAAATACTTTCAGGGCGGCGACAGTTCCATCTACTATACCCTGCAGTCGGCTAAGGTAGGCGTCCTTATCGAGACGGAGAATTACCCCAGGGCCGAGCGGCTGCTTCGCGGAGTGGAAACCTACTATCGGCAACAACGCGACACGCTGGAATGGCTGAAATCGTGCATGAACCTGTGCCGGGTGTATCTCGCCGCCGACCGCCGTAAGGAGGCCCAGACCTACTACAACAAGATAGTGAAGATGTCGGCCGACCCACGCTATTCCGTTTATTTCGCTATCGCCGTGCCATACGCCGAACAACTCGAGAACGACTCCAGCCTACGCATCGACCTGATCAACGAGGCAATCAAGGTCTCGGCCGACAACGGTTTCTACTATCTCTACAGCTCCCTCTTCACCTCTCTGGCCAACTACTACAAAAGAAGCGGCGAATATCAGTCGGCGCTCTCAAATGCACAGAAAGGGATAAGATATGCCCGAAAATACGAACAGGCAATCGACCTTGTGAGAGGGGAGCGCACCCTCGCTGCCATCTATGCCCTTCAGAAGGAATATGCACTGGCCTACACCGCCGCGTCGGCGGAAAACCAGACCCTTCTTGAAATCCAGACCAAGGGAGACAAGGCAATATACGATGACGTCAACACAGCGACATCCCTTATGGGATGGTGTACGGACAACGTGCCACTCGATGACGACACGCCAGGGAGGGATACCGGGAGAGCATGGCCATGGGTGGCAGTCTCCATCGCGGCAATCGGCATCGCCGCCATTGTCGTTGTCCGGACACGGATGCGGAACAGAAGCCGGACCCCGGAAGAACCAATCGCACCGGCCAATTCCCGTCCGGATCCGGAAACCCGCGAGCCGGACCCTCGCCTCGCGGAGGAAAACAATCGGCTTAAGGAGGAACTGGAGCACGCAGCCGCCGAGCTGGGACGGCGGGAAAACGAACTTGCGCAATACCGCCTCAAAGCCGACGACACCATGCGCCAGCTCCTTGCACAGGATATCCTCCATCGCTCCGTAAACCCCATGCTCGACCGTCTGAAGCAGCGTCTGCGCGAGCTCTCCAAAAGCGGCAACACCGAGCATGACGCCGCCATCAGGCAGCTCCTCACCGGCCCGCTCCAAGACCGATGGGCCGACCGCGACAGCGACGCGCTCGAACAGGCACGGCAGACCGCGGAAGCTTTCCGCGAGCGTCTTAAAGCCACCGGTGCCCAGCTCACTCCCGCCGATCTCCGCCTCGCCACATACCTTCGCGCCGGACTCACCATCCGCGAGATATGCATGGTCGACGGCGTGCAGCCGAAGTCGGTAAACCAGGCCCGCTACCGTCTGCGCAAGGCTCTCGGGCTGACGCAGGATGCAAGTCTGGAGGCTTATCTGGCGACAATTTAACACCCGGATGCCGCTTCCCGGCGCTATCTACATTGTAGTTTAATCCATACCTGATATTCAATCGATTGAATTGAAACGATAGATAATAATCTATCTATTTCCATAGCTTGGTAGGTGTAAAAAGTGCCTGACATATTTGCAGGCTACAAGCCCTTACCTATAAATTTGCAGCAACAAACCAAACCTAATAAGATTATGAAGAAAACGATTACCATTCTGAGTATGGCCATGATGGCCGGCATGCCGGCCATGGCAGCCCCGACATCAGCCGCCTCGCTGGCGCGGATGAATCCCGAACCCCTCACCGAACGCTACGCGGAGTCGCAGCTTCCCGCTCCCCTGCGTGCGTTCCTGAAGACTCCGGAAGGGATGAAATACAGCGCCGCCGACATGATGCGGGCAATACGCCGTGGCATGGCTCCCGTGAGACTTCCAGAGGGAGTCACAACCGAGACAGTGCTTTCCGAGGATTTCTCACTCTGGACAGCAGGCGAGCTCGGCAAACCCGACCCTACGACTGTGGAAGACAATTCACTGATGCAGACACCCGGCGACTGGATGCTCTTCCTCACCCAGCAGGCAGGCGGCTGCGCCTATACGAGCTTCGACGAGGTAGGTGAGGACGGCCCCGGCTATATCAAGACATTCGGGGTAGACGTCTCCGGAGGCGAGGGGATCTGGCGCGTGAGCTGCAAGGCCTACAACGCCAATCCCAACGCCCAGGACCAAGGGCTCCAGGGAATGTTTTTCGATGAGGCGGCCTCGATGATCCACAGCGCTTCAAGCGTGGCACTGACATATGGAGAATGGACCGACTGCGAATGGATCATCTCCGGTGGCGGCGAGTCAATGTCGGCCATGGTGTTGGGATGGCAGGGCAAGATATATATCGACGACCTCAAGATAGAACAGCTCTCATATCCCCTCCCCTCTCCCGGCAATGTATCGGTCACTCTCGCCGATGTCGACTGTCTCAACGTGACATGGGACAAGGTAGAGGGTGCGACAGGATATAGATTGGAGGCCACCGACTCATTCGGCTACGAGACCTACGGAACAGAGGAAACAGGCGACACCGACAACTGCAGGCTCTATTTCACGCCCGGCATCGAGAGTGTGACGGTGACTGTGACCGCGCTCGCCGACGGCGCCTGCTCCTATCCCGGCACATGGCATGGCGACGTGATGCCCGAGTCAATCGGCGAATGCACTGCTCAGGAAGCTACTGACGTCAATGCTGACGGATTCACCGCCAATTGGACCAAAGCCGTGAATGCAGCCACATATCTTGTAGGAACCACCAGAACATTCGAGGCTTCCGCCGACGGAGAGGAGCTCGTGATCCTCGATGAGGACTTCACGCAGATTCCTGGCTCTTACAACGACATGAAGCCGGCAACAATCTGTCCGATGCTCGGATATGACACTCTTGACCTCTTCCTCAGCCGCGCAGGCTGGAGCACCGATGTCTGCATGATGTTCTATCTGGCCGAGAACATGCCATGCATGGTGCTCACCAACATGTATGCCGCCTACGGTCTTCCCGGCACCCTGATGTCGCCCTACGCCGACTTCTCCGTAGCCGGAGGGAAGGTGACAGTATCCGGAATGGCGATGAGCGCAGCCGGCGAGATAGTGCTCCACATAGGATTCATGGATGCCGACGGCAACATCAACAATCCTCAGGAGGTGACATTCTCCGAGGAGCCTTCCCAGTTTGAGGTCGAGGTCGAGGGTGGCACAGAGAATTCCTGCCTCGCCATCCGTTTCGCCGACGCGGAGGAAGACGAGACCATGCTCGCCGTATTCAGCCTCGGCGCAAGCATGCGCCTCAACGCCGGCGAAAAGATCACTCTTCCCTACCGCTCCGCATGGGTTGACTACAAGTCGACCTCCGCACGCTTCGACACTCCGGTCGACGACCACAACAGCTATACCTATAAGGTATTCCCCTATTTCAACGACCAGATCAAGGGCTCATGGACCGAGACCGTGAATGTCGTGAATCCCGATGGCGTGGCCGAGATCGCCAATGCCGGCTCCGTAAAGGCATACATCGCCGGCGGCCAGCTTCATATCTCCAATCCGGAGGGCATTGCAGTGGAGATCTACTCCGCCGACGGCGCCCATATCGGCTCCACACGCTCGCAGGCGGCCGCCTTTGACGCGGACGGCAAGGTCTATATCGTAAGGGCCGGAGGAAAGGCAATCAAACTCATAGGGAAATGATAGTGAGAAAAGGATTATATATTACCGCATTGGCGGCTCTGGCTGTAGCCGGGGCTGCCAATGCCTCGTCGGTATGGGTGGGTCCCTGCCACGGCGAGATCGCCCCCACGGGCTTCGGCAAAGCCGGCAACTGCACCGTAGAGGCGGCGCTGATACTTCCGGCCGAGACACTGGCGCCATATATAGGCGCCGAAATCACCGCCGTGCGCGTGGGGCTACCCGTAAGCGCCGGTATGGAGGACTTCTCCGCTTGGGTGCGCCCGTCGCTCGAAGGGGAGCCGCTCGACATGGCCACCGCCCCCCCCGTCGACGGCTGGAACGAGGTAACCCTCTCCGGAGGCATAACTGTCGACGGTTCTCCACTCGCGGTAGGCTTCGGCTTCTCGCAGGCCAAATCCGTGAAATGCATCTCCGCTGTCGGCGCCTCGCAGCCCGACGGCCTGTGGGTAGCCAAGAACGGCGCCTGGGAAGTGCCTTCAGGCAAGACCGGCGTGCTCAGCGTGCAGCTCGTGGTCTCCTCTCCCACCATTCCCGAGGCCGACATAGCCCTCGGCGGCGTCAGGCTCGAGCCTCAGCTCCTGAAACCCGGAGAGACCGGCAATATCGTCTTCTCCGTAGTCAATGAGTCGACGACTCCGGTGGAGGGCTTCGACTGGGAATACACCCTCGGCGGCAAGACCGTGACGTTGCATTCCAACCTTACGATCGCTCCCTCCGGAATCGCCACCGAGACCGCCGAGATATCGGCAGAAGGTCTGGAGCCGGACATGGCCCACGACATCGGCGTCAGGCTGCGCTGGGACGCCGACGGCAACACCGGCAACGACACCGGCTCATGCAGGCTCATATGCTGGGAGACCGCCACACCACGCAGGGTGCTCATCGAGGAGTTCACCACCGAGCACTGTCCCAACTGCCCCCGAGCCATCAACACCCTTGAGCAATGCTTCGAGCACGGCTACGGCGACAGCATGGCCGTCATGGCCCATCATGTGGGCTATCATGAAGACTGGCTCACCGTGGAAGCAGACAACGAATTCCTCTGGTTTTACGACCCGACAGGAGCCTCAGGCACCTACGCGCCGGCCGTCATGCTCGACCGCACCGTCTCCGGAGGCAACTCAGTGCCTGTGGAAAGCATCGGCTATTACGACACCTTCGAGGCCCGGCTCCAGCAGGCCATAGCGGAGCCGGCATTCGTGGCCGTGTCAGCGAAAGCCGCTCTCGAGGGGGATGTCGTAAACATCGAGGTCAACGCCGAGGCCCTCCCGGTATTCAATGCCCTCTGCCCGGAGCCCCGCGTCAACGTCTTCATCGTGGAAGACGGCATACTCCATCACGACCAGGCCGGCATACAGTCTGACTCGTTCACCCACAACCACGTGAACCGAGGCAACGTCACCGGCATCTTCGGCGATCCTATAGATATGACATCCGGCAGCTACAACGGCGGTTTCACCGTCGACGTCAACCCCGAATGGAACACCGACAACCTTCAGGCAGTGGCCTTCATATCGGCCTACAGTCAGGAGGATGTCACCGACTGCCGCGTCTACAACACCGCGGTATGCGACGTGACGCCGAGCGGCGTCTCCGAAATCCCCGCTTCGGAGACCATCGCCACGGAATGCTACACCCTCCAGGGCACAAGGGCGACAGCCGAGGCCCGCGGCGTCCTGATTGAGATCCGCCATCACGCCGACGGCACCTCCACCCGCTCCGTAGTGGTCAGGGAATAAGCCGCCAGCATGGAAATCATCTGTGAGCCGGGACGCCAGACAGGTGTTCCGGCTCATTTTGTGAGTTTTTGACCATTTTTATTCCGGAGCTTTTTGCGGCCGATTCAACACTTTTTTATAACTTTGCCGCGCAAATTATTATAATAGTTAAAAGATATGAAGAAAATCTACGGCTTGGCGATAGCCATGAGCGCCCTCTGCCTTGGCGCCTCCACGGCCTACGCCGCCCCCGAACTGGCCGAAAAGACCTACACTGACCTGACAGGCCTCCAGCTGCTCTACAGCGGCGCCCCCATGGTGGGCAAGACGGTGAAATTCACCCCCGATGCCTCCGACCCCTCGAAAGCCACGCTGGTGATGAACAGCAGCTTCGACCTCTCCCAGATTCCCGGAGTGCCCGAAGAGCTCCAGATGCCCATCGCCGGGCCCGGCGTGCTCCCCGGCACCCCCGAGACTATCCTTGAAATCACACTCGACGACGCCGGCAACTTCTCCGGCAGCGGCTCCACGGAGTTCCTCAGCTATAACTACACCGGCAACGTGAGCGAGAGCGCGCTCCAGCTCAGCATCGACGCCCAGCTCTACAACCAGGCCGTGATCGGCGACTGGGAGCCCGCCCCCTACTATTACAACGAGGAGACATGGACAGTGGATTCCGACCCTATCAAGATAGAATGGGAGAGCGAAGCAGGCGTAGAGCTTTTCGAAGGCTACGAGATGCCGATGGCCGACCTGCTCAAGCTTCTCGTGGCACTCCCTCTCATCGAGAACCCTGACGGCACACTGCTCAACGTGTCTCAGAAGCTCAACGAAGTGTTCAAAATGGCTTCGTTCCTCAACGACGGCAACCTTACCGCCAGCGTGGTAAGGGCCGACGGCGTGGCTGTCGACAGCCCGCTCAACCTCTCGCAGTATGTGCTGGCCGATGACGCCACAATGCTTCTCTTCCTCGACCCGACAGCCATAGCCATGGCCGATGCCGCCGCTGTGGATGCTCCACGCCGCGAGGAGGGCGAAATACCCGGCATCGACATCAATGCCATTCTCGCCAACGTGCTCGCCCAGGTGAGCCCGATGCTCTCCCAGGGCGCTCCCCTCAGCTACGAGCTTGCAAAGAGCGAGGACAAGAGCGGCACTAAGCTCACAATCAGTATCGACGAGCGCATCCTCCTCCCCCTGCTCCAGCAGAATGTGCTCCCCCTGCTCGAGAACGAGGAACTGATCGAGATGCTCGTAGCCATGATAAGTGAAGATCCCGATATGGCCATGTATGCCGAGATGATTCCCGCCATGGCCGAGGGTCTCGTCAACGTCATCAACACCACCACCTCCATCAAGATCGGCGTTGAATTCTGGGTCTATGGCGTTGGTGTCAACGAGATTGCCTCGCAGCCTGCCGGCGACGCCACAATCGTGGGCCGCTACAACCTCCAGGGCCAGCCCGTGAGCGACGGTTACGAGGGAATCACGGTGGTGCGCTATTCCGACGGCAGCGCCCGCAAGGTGATGAGCCGCAGATAATCGCCCCCGCGAAGAAATACCTTTTCAAAAAAATGACGGAGTTTGATGCAGACTCCGTCATTTTTTATTAACTTTGGAGGCGCATGCGGCCATACGGTCTCCACGGAGCTTCCGCTTGGCGCGTACGCCACACACTTTATAAGACATCGATATGGAATACAAGAGAATATTGCTCAACCTCTCCGGCGAGTCGCTGATGGGCTCGCAGGGCTACGGCATCGACCCCGCCCGCCTCGCCAGCTACGCTGCCCAGATCCGCCAGGCGGCTCAGGAAGGCGTGGAGATTGGCATCGTGATAGGCGGCGGCAACATCTTCCGAGGGCTCTCAGGAGCCTCCAAGGGCTTCGACCGCGTGAAAGGCGACCAGATGGGTATGCTCGCCACAGTGATCAACTCCCTGGCGCTCAGCTCCGCGCTCGAGGCCA
>USHH01000075.1 GCA_900554345.1 uncultured Bacteroidales bacterium
TAACAGAATAAATCAAGGTACGTCCAAGTGCCTGCCAGTAAGCTGCATCCTGGAATGTAGCAATGTAGTTTGCCAGTCCAACAAATGGTTTGTCTTTTGAAACACCGTCCCAGCTTGTAAATGTAAGATATAATCCGTAGATAAATGGAAGGATTACAACTGCACTAAACAGGACAGTGGAAACGCCAGCGAACATCAAGTACTGTTTTACTTTATATTTCATGGTGTTTCTTTCCATGATCACGATCCCCTTTCCCTTTTCTTTTTTGTCTCCACCCTTTTCCCGCTGCCTCCGAAAATCTATAATCCAGTACTTTTCTTTTTGTGAGGGAAAGAGGCCGCACGCCGCATGGCCCGCGAGGCGGCAGCCGGAAAGCTCGACCCAGACGCGATCACCGAGCAGACAGTGGCCGGCCACCTGGCCACCGCCGGGATGCCCGACCCCGACCTCCTCATACGCACCGGCGGAGAGGAGCGCATCAGCAACTACCTGCTCTGGCAGATAGCATACAGCGAGCTCTACTTCACCGACGTGCTCTGGCCTGACTTCACCAACGAGGAATACGCCGACGCGCTCATCGACTACCAGAGCCGCGAGCGCCGCTACGGCAAGACCAGCGAACAGGTGGCCGCGGAATGACACCGCGTCCCCGACACAACCAACCAACAAGCAAGAACCAACCTACGCACAGAATGCGACCACAGATAAAACCCGCCCTCATCCTCCTCCTGCTCGGCATCGCCGGCGCCACGGCGCAGACGCCCGCCGGGCAGCCCGACGTCACCCCGCAGACCCCGGCAGAGCCGGCCCCAGCTCCCATGCAGACGGCGCCCGCGGCCCCCCTCCCCGGCGACACCATCTACAACCCCGACATCATATACTCGCCGCTCCCCAAGAGCTACGAGATCGCCGGCATCAACGTGGAGGGCGTGACCCATGTGGACGACTACATCATCATCGGTTTCTCGGGCCTCTCGGCGGGAGAGCGCATCGAGATTCCGGGCGACGCCATCTCCAACGCAGTGAAGCGCTACTGGCGACAGGGCATATACTCCAAGGTGAGCATCAGCGTCGACAAGATGGTGGGCGACAAGGTGTGGCTCACCATCCACCTGCGCCAGCTCCCGAAGCTCTCCGAGCTGCGGTTCACCGGCGTGAAGGGGGGCGAGAAGAAGGACATCGAGGAGAGGCTCTCGATGGTCGACGGCCAGCAGATCACCCCCAACATCATAGCGCGCGCCAAGAAGATCATCGAAGACTACTACAGCAACAAGGGATTCAAGAACGCCGTGGTCACCATCCGCGAGCAGCCCGACCTCAGCCACGAGAACCACGTGTATCTCGACATCGACATCAACCGCCAGAGCAAGGTGAAGGTCCACAAGATCTACATCAACGGCAACGAGGTGCTCTCCGACCGCAAGGTGAAGGGTGCCATGAAGAAGACCAACGAGAACGGCAACCTCCTCAACCTCTTCAAGCAGAAGAAATTCGTGGAGTCGGACTACAAGGACGACAAGAACCGCATCATCAACAAGTATAACGAGCTCGGCTACCGCGACGCCAGAATCGTGAGCGACAGCGTGACGCCCTACAACGAGAAGCAGGTGGACGTGCACATCACCGTCGACGAGGGTCGCAGATACTACATCAGCGACATCTCATGGGTGGGCAACACGGTCTACCCCACCGACCAGCTCAACAGCCTGCTCGGCATCTATCCCGGCGACGTCTACAACCAGAAGCTCCTCGACAAGCGCCTCAGGGAAGACGAGGACGCCGTGAGCAACCTCTATCTCGACAACGGCTACCTCTTCTTCCAGCTCGTGCCCATCGAGGAGAACATACACGGCGACAGCATCGCGCTGCAGATGCGCATGTTCGAGGGGAAGCAGGCAACCGTCAACCGCGTGGTGATCAACGGCAACGACCAGCTCTTCGAGAAGGTGATACGCCGCGACCTGCGGGTGCGCCCGGGAGAGCTCTTCTCCAAGGCCGACCTCATGCGCTCCTACCGCGAGATCGCCGCCTCGGGCCACTTCAACCCCGAGACCATCGACATCCAGCCGGAGCCCAACGAGAGCGACGGCACCGTAGACATCGTATTCAACCTCGAGACCAAGGCCAACGACCAGGTGCAGCTCTCATTCGGATGGGGACAGACCGGAGTCACCGGCCAGCTCGCCTTCTCATTCAAGAACTTCTCGATCAAGAACCTCTTCAACCCCGGCTCCTACCGGGGCATAATACCGCGCGGCGACGGCCAGACCTTCTCGATCTCGGCCCAGACCAACGCCAAATACTACCAGAGCTACAGCATCTCCTTCCTCGACCCATGGCTCGGCGGCAAGCGACCCAACTCCCTCTCGATCGGCCTCGACTACAGCCGCTCGACGGGCATCAACTCCAGCTTCTACAACCAGGCCTGGCGCGACTCCTACAACTACGCCATCTACCAGCAGGGAATGGCGGGCACCAACTACAACACCTACGCCTACCAGAACGCCTACGACCCCAACAAGGTGCTCCAGATGGCCGGCGTCGCCGTGGGATTCGGCACCCGCCTCTCATGGCCCGACGACTTCTTCACCTTCCAGGCCACCCTGGCCTACCGATGGTATTACCTCAAGAACTGGGAGTATCTCTACTATATGAACAACGGCGTCTCCAACTCGCTGACGCTCGGCCTCAACCTATCGCGCGAGAGCATCGACAACCCGATCTACACGCGCCGCGGCTCATCCTTCTCACTCGACCTGACGCTGACGCCCCCCACCTCGCTCTTCTCGGGCAATAAAGACTGGAAAGCCCTCTCGGAGCGCGCCTCCGACGCCAACGCCGACCAGGAGACACGCACCGCCGCACAGAAGGAGCTCTACCGCTGGATCGAATACTGGAAGCTGCGCTTCAAGAGCCGCACCTACACGCCGCTGGCCGACCCCGACGGCAACTTCACGCTCGTGCTCATGACACGCGCCGACTTCGCGCTGCTCGGCTCCTACAACAAATACTTCAAGAGTCCTTTCGAGACATTCTATTTCGGCGGCGACGGCATGAGCGGAAGCTACACCTACGCCACGGAGACCGTGGCGATGCGAGGCTACGAGAACGGACAGTTCACCCCCTGGGGCTACGAGGGCTACGCCTACGGACGCTTCGGCCTCGAGCTCCGCTTCCCATTCATGCTCCAGCCCGCCACCACCATCTACGCCCTGGCTTTCGCCGAGGCCGGCAACTGCTGGACGTCGGTGAAGGACTTCTCGCCCTTCAACCTCAAGCGCAGCGCCGGAGTGGGCATCCGCATCTACCTCTCCATGCTCGGCACGCTCGGCATCGACTGGGGATACGGATTCGACCAGGTGTGGGGCCGAAGGGGTGGCAGCCAGCTCCACTTCGTGCTCGGCCAGGAGTTCTAACAAATCGGGCGATGAATTGTTAACTAATTAACCAACTGAAACCAAAATGAAAAGACTGATGATTACGGCCGTGGCCGCCATTCTGGGCATCGCGGCGATGTCGGCACAGAAATTCGCGCTCGTCGACATGGAATACATACTGCGCAACGTGCCGGCCTACGAGATGGCCAACGAGCAGCTCAACCAGGTGTCGCTGCGCTGGGAGAAAGAGGTGACGGAGCTCCAGAAGGAGGCCGAGACCATGTATAAGAACTATCAGAACGAGAAGATGTTTCTGACCGAAGACCAGAAGAAGAAACGCGAGGAGGAGATAGTGGCCAAGGAGAAGGAGGTGTCGGAGACACGGGCTAAGTATTTCAGCCCCGAGGGTGAGCTCTACAAGAAGCGCCAGAGCCTGATGAAGCCTATCCAGGAAGACGTCTACAACGCCGTCAAGGCCGTGGCCGAGGAGAAGGGCTACCAGACGATCTTCGACCGCGCCTCGAGCCAGAGCATCGTATTCGCCTCGCCGCGCATCGACGTGAGCAACGATGTGCTCGCCAAACTTGGTTATTCAAAATAAAATGAATAACTTTGCAGACTGAAAACCAACAAGAACACACATACGACAGAAATGCTTAAGAAAATTCTTTTGATAGCAGCGGTGCTGCTTCCGATGTTCGCCTCAGCGCAGACATTGAAAATCGGCCTTGTAGACTCCAACAGCATCCTCCAGGCCATGCCAGAGACAAAAGAGGCCGAGACAAAGCTTCAGGAGGTGCAGAAGAAATACCGCGACCAGATCGACCAGCTCATCCAGGAGATACAGCGCCTGGAGGAGGAGCTCAAGAATATGGGCGCCGACACTCCCGCGGCCATCCGCACCCAGAAGGAGACCGACTACCAGCAGCAGGGGATGAAGATCCAGCAGTTTCAGCAGACGGCATCCCAGGATCTCGAGAAGCAGCAGGGCGAGCTGATGATGCCCATCATCCAGAAGATACGCACCGCCATCACGGCCGTGGGACAGGAGGAGGGCTTCTCCTACATCCAGATGAAAGACGACCAGCTCGTGTATTATTTCGCGGCTCCCGTCGAGGACATCACTCCCAAGGTGAAGGCCAAGCTCGGCATCCAGTAAGCTCCGGCTCCACCGGCCGCCAAGGCAATCATACAAGTCCGGATTCCGACCGCTGACGCCGGAATCCGGACTTTCGGTTTATCCGGATACTCTTTGCATTAAACACTATACCAACACAACCGACTACAGACTATGCTACGACTTATCATGCTCGCGGCGCTGATGCTGCCGCTGCTCTGCCAGGCCCAGACCGGCAAGGTGGGGCTCGTCGACATCGACGCCATCATGGAGGCGATGCCCGAGACGGCCACCGCCCAGAACCGCCTCAACGAGCTCTCGCAGAAATACTACGAGGAATATACGAAGATGAACGAGGAGGTGAAGCGCATCTACGACCAGATCAAGGACCTTCCGGCCGACGAGCCTACGGCGATCCGCGAGCGCAAGACGCGCGAATTCGCCGACCTGCAACAGAAGATACAGCGCTACGAGCAGGACGTGATGGCCGACATGCAGGCGCAGGGCGAGGAGCTCAAGGCCCCGATCCGCGCTAAGATCATGGCCGCCGTGGAGCAGGTGGCCCTCGAGGAGGACCTCAGCTTCGTAAGGAAGCTCGACCCCGAGGAGGTGTATTTCTACAAGGAGCCTTACGAGGACATCACCCGGAAGGTGAAGGACAAGCTCGGCCTCTGAGCCCGCACATATATCCACGACACTTAATCATCCTGACAATGCAGATAGGAGTATTCGACTCGGGCTACGGCGGGCTGACGATACTGCGGGAGATCCACAGGCGTCTGCCGGGCTACGACTACCTCTACCTCGGCGACAACGCGCGGGCGCCCTACGGCTCGCGCTCGTTTGAGGTGGTGTATGACTTCACGCTCCAGGCGGTGAGGCATCTGTTCGACCGGGGGTGCCCGCTGGTGATCCTGGCGTGCAACACGGCGTCGGCCAAGGCGCTGCGCTCCATACAGCAGCTCGACCTGCCGGAGATAGACCCGACGCGGAGGGTGCTTGGAGTGATCCGCCCCACGGTGGAGGCGCTCGGCGACATCACGGCGAGCCGTCACGTGGGTGTGCTCGGCACACAGGGCACGGTGAAGAGCGGCTCCTACACCCTCGAGATCGGGAAGCTCTACCCGGAGATGAGCATCACGGAGCAGGAGTGTCCGATGTGGGTGCCGCTGGTGGAGAACGGCGAGGCACAGGGGTCGGGCGCCGACTATTTCGTGAGGAAGTATATCGACACGCTGATGGAGCGCGACCCGGAGATCGACACCATAGTGCTGGGCTGCACACACTACCCCATGCTGATCGACAAGATCCGGCTCTACGCGCCGGAGGGGGTGAACGTGCTGGCGCAGGGAGACCTCGTAGCCGGAAGCCTCGCCTCCTATCTGGAGCGCCATCCGGAGATGGAGAGGCGCCTCTCGCGGGGCTCCACCGTAGAATACATGACTACCGAGAGTCCGGAGAAATTCGACGGCACGGCGTCGCTCTTCATGGGGGCGCCGGTGAAGTCGGTGCACGTGGCGCTGTGACCTTTCACGGGCGCCCCGACGTTATAAAATTGAGACCAATCCATACGAAGATGATGACACTTGAAGAAATAAAGGCCGGAGTGGCCGGAGGCGGCATCTCCACAGAGAGGGCGATAGAGCTGCTCAACGAGTATATAGAGGCTAATCCGAATGACGACGCGGCGCTGACCTACCGCGGGATGCGCTACTGGAGCCTCAACCGCAGGTCGGAGGCGATCAACGACTATCTGGCGGCCGTCAAGGCCAATCCGGAGTCGGAGGCGCGCAACGCGCTGAAGGTGACCTACGACATCCTCAACTTCTACAACAAGGACCTCTACAATCCCTGAGAAGCCGACGGAATTGAAAAAGAGGGGCGGAAATTTGGAGATACGGGATATAAAGAGTAATTTTGCAGAACGGTATGAGGGAGAAATCCTTATGCCGATGGCCGCAGGAATGGTGGAATGGTAGACACGAAGGACTTAAAATCCTTTGGCCCTTACCGGCTGTGTGGGTTCGAGTCCCACTTCCTGTACTGTTTGAAACAGATTCAAGATAAGAGGGAGGTGCCTCCGTGACGGCGGCGCCTCCCTCGTTTTATGCTGTATCGTATCAGCGGCCGGAGCCGGACGACGGGGCGTTGGCGCCCCCGGCGTCGATGTCGGCGTCGGTGCGCTTCACGTCGGCGCGCAGCGAGCCGAGACGGAAGCTGACGCTGGCGCCCACAAACCACGACTCGTAGCGCGAGCGGTTCTCGTAGCGCGATGTCTCTGAGACCTGCGTGTAGCGCGACTTGCGGTGTGGCTGGAGGAAACCGGAAGCGAAAGCGCTGAGCGTGAGGCGGTCTTCCTTGAGGAATGACCGGCTGATGGAGAGGTTGTGGTAGGAATAGCCGTTGCCCTTGCTCTGGAGGTCCATCCATCCCGTGCCGCCACCGGCGTAGACGCTGAGGCGGAGCCGGAAGGGGAAGGTATAGTCGGCGTTGAAGCTGTAGTTGCCTGTCCAGCCGTGGTTGGTGGCGGTGAGCTGCGGGCTGGAGGCCTTCATGTCGAGGTATCCGCCGCTGAGGTTGACGCCGACGTTAAGCGTGGGAAGGATGCTCCACTGGAGGTTCATGTTGCCCCCGACGCCCTGCTCATGGCCGATGTTGGCATAAGTGGTGTTGAGGATGCCGTCCTGGAAGAACTGGTAGTCGGAGATTGCGTTGTCCTCGCGGCGGTAGTTCAGTGAGACGCTGCCGCCGAGCCTGCCGCCGTAGTTGGAATAGGAGAGGGAGATGTTGTGGCCCTTCACGGTCTCGAGGTCGGGATTGCCGTAGGAGACCTGGTTGGGGTTCATCGTGTCGCGGTATGGGCTCAGGCGGGAGATGGAGGGGCGGGAGATCCTCATCTGGTAGGCGAGGCGGAGGTTGGAGGCTCCGCCGAAGCGGTAGGTCAGCGAGGCGTTGGGCACGAGGTCGCTGAGATCGGTGGTGAAGTCGGTGTAGTCGCCCACGGAGTAGTCGAGCCCCATGTGGGTGTACTCATAGCGTAGGCCGAGGCGGGTGCTCCACTTTCCGTAGTTGCCGGTGTATGAGCAGTAGGCGGCGAGGATGTCCTGAAACTGGCGCACCCTCACCTGCTCGCCGTCGCCCGGGTGCAGGTCGGCGTCGGTGGAGCCGTAGTAGGGGATGGAGTTCTGGTGGTCGCGCTGCCAGTTGCCCTTGAGGCCGGCCTCGAGGAGATGCTTCTCCGTGAAGGGGTTGGCATAGTCGAGCTGGAAGGTGCTGCGGCGCGCGAACCTTCTGGTGGAAGTGAGCCGGAGGGGAAACTCCTCGGAGATGCCGGCCATGTCGTAGGTGAGGGCCCGTTCGTCGTCGTGGTCGGAATTGTAGCTGAAGATGTAGGAGAGGATGATGTGGTGGCCCTGACGGCCGAAAGTGTGCTGATAGGAAGTGTTGGCGCCGAGCCACATATATGAGCCGTCGGAGTGGAAGTCGCGGCTGAGGCTCCACCGGCGGGAGGCGTCGGCCGTAGCGAACTCCATCTCCTGTAGGCTCCACGACTCCGACTTATATCGCCCCACATTCCCCTGCACGGTGAAGAGGTTGAGGGTGTCGGGCTCCCAGGAGAGGTTGAAGTTGCCGCCGAGGTAGCTGCCGTTGTATTTCGAGCGGGAGGTCGTGGTCTGAGTCGACTCGGAGCCCGGGGTGAGGTTCTCGAGCGTCGACTCGCTGCTGTTGCGGTATCCGCGGTCGATCGGCTGGGTGGAAATTGAAATGGGGCTTGGCGGGGCGGTCGGGCGACGTTGCGGAGCTTCGTGCGCCCGTAGAATGAGGCGCCGTAATAGTCCTTTCCGGCGTTTGCCGAGAGATTGGCCATATAGCCTTCGAGGCGCTGCTTGCCGGTGGTGATGATGTTGAGGATGCCGCCTGTGCCCTCGGCGTCATATTTGGCGCCCGGGTCGGTGATTACCTCGAACTTCTTGATGGTGGCGGCGGGCATGGCCTTGAGCACTGACTTGACGTCGCCCGAGAGCATGGGGTCTTCCTTGCCGTTGACGAGGATCTTGAAATTGGTGTTGCCGTTGATGCGGATGTTCTCCTCGGCGTCGACGGTGACCATCGGCACCTTGCGGAGCATCTCGAGGGTGGTGTTGACCGAGGCCTCGGGGTCGTCTTCCACATTATATGTAAGGGTGGCGCCGTCGCTGGTGACGAGCTTCTTCTTTGCTGTGACCACCACCTCCTGGAGCAGGCCGTCGTCCTCCTCCATGGAGAGCAGGCCGAGGACGGCCACCGGCTCCGAGGCGGAGACGGAGAAGTCGCGCAGCAGGGTCTTAAGCCCGGCAT
The DNA here is from genome assembly GCA_900554345.1 of uncultured Bacteroidales bacterium. Taxonomy (GTDB): domain Bacteria; phylum Bacteroidota; class Bacteroidia; order Bacteroidales; family Muribaculaceae; genus Lepagella. The sequence goes on from USHH01000075.1 coordinate 8,834, forward strand.
ACTCCACGCGGAGCAGGTAGCTGCCGGGGCTCGACAGCGACTGGGAGATGCGGCCGTCGGCGTCGGTGACGTTGTAGGCCACGGCCTTGGTGGTGTCGGAGGAGGAGTAGATGCGGTAGAGGGCCTCGACGCAGGGAGAGCCGGAGGCTTTCTCCACAACCTCGGCCTCCACGCGGTAGGGCGCTGCGGCGGCAACGCCGCATGCCGCCACCGAGAGGATGAGCGGGAGAATGCGTGGTCCGGAGGTTATTGCCTTGTGGAATGCGGCAAACGGAAAAATCTTCATGATGAAAGCGGTTGTTGTGCGTTTGTTGTGGTTTTTACCATATAAACGCACGTAGCGCCACCATGTTACACCATGAAGGGCAAAAAGATCATTTAATCGCTCCGCGGGGAGTGGGGTCGACCACCGTGACGGGGCGGCGCGTGGCGGCGGAGAGCATGGAGCGGACGCTCCCCCCGGGCCCCGGGGGGGGAGCGCCCCCAGCCGGTGGCGGTGTTCGTGGACCCCACCTTGACCTACACGGTGGGCAAATACCAGACCGCCG
>USHH01000076.1 GCA_900554345.1 uncultured Bacteroidales bacterium
GCCGCCTCGCGCCGCAGGTTGTCGGCGGTGTTGGCCAGCGCCTTGTCGGCGCCGGGCCAACGGCTACGCAGCAGCGGCATTACCTGGTTGCGCAGGAAGTTGCGTCGGTAGTCCGACTCGAGGTTGGTGGTGTCGGTGACGTAGTCCTGACCCTTCGCAGCGAGATATTCGAGAATCTCGCTGCGCGAGACAGCGAGCAGCGGACGGAGCACGCGCCCGTTGTCGGCGTCCATGCCGCCGAGTCCGCGGCTTCCGGCGCCGCGCAGCATGTTGAGCAGCATGGTCTCGGCGTTGTCGTCGGCGTTGTGGGCCGTGGCGATCTTTTCCGCCCCGACCTCCTGGGCCGTCTCCGTGAGAAAGCCGTCGGCGCCGGTATCGGCAAGCAGCCTGAAAAACCATTCATACCTCAGCTCGCGGCAGGCCATCTCCAGCGACACCCCCTTATTGTCGCGCATATACCTCTCCACATCGAAGTCGATGCGAAAGAGGGTAACTCCCAGGCGGCCACACAGACGCTCTACGAAGAGGGCGTCGCTGTCGGAGGCTTCGCCGCGGAGGTGGAAGTTGCAGTGGGCGGCGGTAAGCTCCACGACCCCGCTCTCGTGCAGCGCCAGCATGAGCGCCACGCTGTCGGGGCCTCCGCTTAGCGCCGCCACAATCGACGGGCGCTCCACACGGAGCCCCGCGAGCGCCTGCGCCACGGCGCTCCTTATCCTTCCTGGTGCATACTCTTCATGTCGTGCCATATATTCTGCCTGCGACGCCTGGTGACTGTCTTCCTCCATTGCGTTTTGTCGCCGCATCCTTGCAAAATTAAAATAAATTCATTAATTTTGCAATAGGGTTGTGCTTCCGCAGCCCTTGATTCTATTGTCAAACTTTTTAAAATACAATATATTATGGCAAAAGAATGGATATGCACCATCTGCGGCTATGTGGCTGAGGGTGAGAATCCGCCGGCAAAGTGCCCCCAGTGTGGCGCTCCGGCTTCCAAGTTCAAGGAGCTCGACAAGAGCGCGCTTCTGCAGTTTGTGACAGAGCATGAGATCGGCGTCGCCAAGGACGTCGACGACGAGATGAAGAAAGACCTCAACAACCACTTCATGGGTGAGTGTACAGAGGTAGGCATGTATCTGGCCATGTCGCGCCAGGCCGACCGCGAGGGCTATCCAGAGGTAGCCGAGGCTTTCAAGCGCTATGCCTTCGAGGAGGCAGAGCATGCCGCCAAGTTTGCCGAGCTCCTCGGCGACGTGGTATGGGACACCAAGACCAACCTCGAGAAGCGTATGCAGGCTGAGGCCGGAGCCAACGCCGACAAGATGCGCATCGCAAAGAACGCCAAGGCCCAGAACCTCGACGCCATCCACGACACCGTGCATGAGATGGCCAAGGACGAGGCTCGCCACGGTCAGGGCTTCCAGGGTCTCTACAACCGCTATTTCGGCAAGTAATAATCCGAAGCGATACCCGCATAAAGGTGCCGGGCCGTCTTCCCGATGGCCCGGCGCCCCTTTTTTACCTTGACTCTTGACGACTCTTCACCTTTGACTCTTGACTCTTAAAACAATGGGCAGAATCCTCGCCATAGACTATGGCCGTAAACGTTGCGGCGTGGCCGTGACCGACACGCTTCAGATCGCCGCCAACGGCCTTCCCACCCAGCGCACCTGCGACCTGATGGACTTCATCAAGGACTATGTCTCTCGCGAGCCTGTCGATCTCCTCGTGGTGGGGGAGCCCCGCACCATGAGCGGCGGTCCCAGCGAGAGCATGCGCTTCATCACCCCCTTCCTGCGCCGCCTCGCCCGCGAGATGCCTGACCTCAAGGTGGTGATGCACGACGAGCGCTTCACCTCCACCATCGCCCACCGGGAGATGATTGCCGCAGGCATGAAGAAGTCTGACCGCCGGCGCAAGGAGCTTGCCGACGAGATGGCTGCCGTCCTGATACTCACCGGGTATCTCGACAGTCGCAGATGACGTTTTTTAACACGCTTTAAGCTTCGGTCCGACTCCTTGACGAGAATTTTTTCGTACCTTTGTGGTGCGAAGTGTGCCTTCCCTTCTATAGGCCGCTTCTACAAAAAAGATATAAACCTGTAAATCATGATTCTACCGATATTTCTCTATGGCCAGCCGGTGCTTCGGCGCGAGACCGACGACATCGAACCCTCGTATCCGGAGCTTCAGAAGCTGGTTGCCGACATGTGGGAGACCATGTATCACTCCGACGGCGTGGGCCTTGCCGCCCCGCAGATAGGGCGCGCCATCAGCCTCATCGTCATCGATGGGTCTCCGCTCGCCGATACCTTCCCGGAATGCGACGGACTGAAGATGGTGCTTGTGAATCCCGACCTCGAGGTCATCGAGGATGCTCCCGCCGTGTCGCGCGAGGAAGGATGCCTCTCGCTTCCGGGCCTTTCTGAGCCGGTGAAGCGCTTCGAGCATATCAGGCTCAACTGGCTCGACGAGAGCTTCGTCGAACACGAGAAGGAGTTCACCGGTTTCGCCGCCAGAATCATCCAGCATGAATACGACCATCTGCTCGGCACGGTCTATACCGACCGCGTGTCGCCCATCCGCAAGCAGCTGATCCGCAACAAACTCAACAATATCGCCAAGGGGAAGGTGAAATGCGACTACCGCGTGAAGGGCGCCCACTGATTTTCCCCGACTATCTGATTCGCTACATCTCATAAACAACGATATAACGTGGCTGACGACAAGAAAGTAATTTTCTCAATGGTGGGAGTGAGCAAAGTCATCCCGCCCCAGCGCCAGATTCTCAAAGACATCTACCTGTCGTTTTTCTATGGCGCCAAAATCGGTATCATAGGTCTCAACGGCTCCGGCAAGTCGACGCTCCTCAAGATCATAGCCGGGCTCGACAAGGACTATCAGGGCAACGTGGTGTTCTCGCCCGGCTATTCCGTAGGCTATCTCGAGCAGGAGCCGAAACTCGACCCCGAGAAGACTGTAAGGGAAGTGGTGGAGGAGGGCGTGAAGCCAGTGATGGACCTTCTCGCCGAATACGAGGAGGTCAACAACGCTTTCGCCGACCCCGAGGTGCTCGACGACCCCGCGAAGATGGACGAGCTCATCAACCGTCAGGCCGAGCTTCAGGACAAGCTCGACGCCGCCGACGCCTGGAATATCGACAACAAGCTCGAGCGCGCCATGGACGCACTCCGCTGTCCGCCCGACGACAGGAAGACAGGCCTCCTCTCCGGCGGCGAGCGTCGCCGCGTGGCTCTATGCCGCCTCCTGCTCCAGCAGCCCGACATCCTGCTGCTCGACGAGCCCACCAACCACCTCGACGCCGAGTCGGTCGACTGGCTCGAGCAGCATCTCCAGCAGTATCCCGGCACCGTCATCGCCGTGACCCACGACCGGTATTTCCTCGACCATGTGGCCGGGTGGATTCTTGAACTCGACCGCGGGGAAGGCATACCATGGAAGGGTAACTACTCCTCATGGCTCGACCAGAAGACCAAGCGCATGGCCCAGGAGGAGAAGCAGGCCAGCAAGCGCCGCAAGACCCTCGAGCGCGAGCTCGAATGGGTGAGGATGGCTCCCAAGGCCCGTCAGGCAAAAGGGAAGGCAAGGCTCTCCAGCTACGACCGCTTGCTCAACGCCGACCAGAAGGAGCGCGAGGAGAAGCTCGAGATCTTCATCCCCAACGGCCCGAGGCTCGGCAACAAGGTGATCGAGGCTTCCCATCTCGCCAAGAGCTATGACGGGAAGGTGCTCTTCGACGACCTCAGCTTCATGCTTCCCCCCAACGGCATCGTGGGCGTGATCGGCCCCAACGGCGCCGGAAAGACCACCCTCTTCCGCCTCGTGATGGGTCTCGAGAAGCCCGACAACGGCGAGTTTGAGGTAGGGGAGACCGTCAAGATCGCTTACGTCGACCAGAACCACAAGGACCTCGATCCCCGGAAGAGTGTCTACGAGGTGATCTCGCAGGGCGTCGAGTCGTTCCGCATGGGCGGCCGCGATATGAACGCCCGCGCCTACCTCTCGAAGTTCAACTTCACCGGCGCCGACCAGGAGAAGAAGATCGGAGTGCTCTCCGGAGGCGAGCGCAACCGCCTCCATCTGGCCATGGCCCTCAAGGAAGAGGGCAACGTGCTCCTTCTCGACGAGCCCACCAATGACATCGACGTCAATACCCTGCGCGCGCTCGAGGAGGGTCTCGAGAACTTCGCAGGCTGCGCCGTCGTGGTGAGCCACGACCGTTGGTTTCTCGACCGCATCGCCACTCACATCCTCGCCTTCGAGGGCGACAGCAAGGTGACGTTCTACGAGGGTTCCTATTCCGACTACGAGGAATTCCGCAGGAAGCGCGACGGCAACGACACGCCACACCGCATACGATACCGCAAGCTTATGGAGTGACGCCGGCGGGGCGTCCTCATCCGGACGCCCCGCCTCCGCTCCAGACATCCGTCATATACCATACAATAGTTTTTCAACCATTTAAATCTCATCATTATCATTTAATTTTACCATTATTATTATGAAGACTACACTTCTTCTCTCTCTGGCCCTTGCGGGATTCGCTCCTGCCGCCATGGCCGACGGGGTAACGTTCAGCCCCGAGACCATGCAGGGCCTTTCAATTTCCCCCGACGGTTTCTACGTGGGAGGATCCACCAGAATCAGTGAGCCTGCCATCTGGACACTCGGCGTTCCCTACATCGCATATGAGTCGGGCGAGCTCGGCGGCATCAACGCGATGGCCAACAACGGCACAGGATGTGGCAGCACCGACAGCAACCTTCCCTTCACCTACAGCGCGACAGTGGCCGAAGCCGACGCATTCCAGATCCTCGACGTTCCCGACAATGAGGAGGGCACGGCATGGGCGATATCTGCCGACGGCACTATCGCAGTCGGATGTACATGGGACACAGACACCTATCGCAAGATACCGTGCTACTGGACAGGCACAGAGAGGCATCTGCTCGAGTTCCCGGCCGAAGACATCCCATTCGATACCAACGGCGCCTCCGCCAAGGGCATCTCCAACGACGGCAGCATCATCTACGGCAATCTCGACGACTGGATGGCCGATCAGATAGTGCTCTGGCTGCGCAATGAGGTCACGGGCGAGTATGAATTCCTTCCCCTCTATGAGGGTCTCGTCGACAAGACCGGTGAAATGCCCACAGGCGAGTATCCCTACTATCAGCTTTCGGGCTGCGCCATCAGCGGCAACGGCGAGTGGCTCGCCCTCGATGCAATGCCCTGGGACAGCTTCGATACCTTCCCCGCCCGCATGAACCTCTCTACACAGGAGATCGAGATCGCACAGCTTCCCTACAACCATATGGGCGGCTTCCTTCCTTCGGCAATCGCCGACGACGGCACTTTGATCGGCTTCAGCAACCGCGACACCATGATCGGACGTATGGGAATGGTGTGGCCCGCCGGCACGACCGAGGCCACCCTTATTTCCGACTGGCTCCCCGTCAAGGAGGTGATTCTGATGGACGACTACGCCAACGTGCCCTGCGGCATCACTCCCGACGGACGACTGATCGAGGGCTTCTATATGGACGACGACGGCGGCTTCCTCACATACGTCATCAATGTGCCGGAGTGTCGTGCCGGCGTGGCTGGCGTCGACGCCGATGATGCGGATGCCGTCGAGGGGGTCTACGACCTTTCCGGCCGCCGTGTCGCCGACCGTCCCTTCAATCTCGGCAAAGGCGTTTATATCGTGAAGAAATCGGCTGGTGCAGAGAAGATCATGGTGAAATAGGAATTCCGGCATATAGGAAAAATATAGAGAGGGAGGCGCTCCGGCGTCTCCCTCTATATATGCCGTCATGCGGCCTGTGCGGGTTGATGTGTCACACCAGCTTCCCGATCCAGCCTTCGCGGTCGCCCGGCAGGAAGTCGACCACCGGAATCTCGATCATTGTGTAGCATCCCGGCTGGAGGCGCAGGGTGGCGCGGGCCGCTCCCACGAGCATCTCGCCGGTGAGCGCCGGATTGTTGATCTTCATGTCAAACTCCAGCAGCTGGTTCTGCGTCTTGCCCGACACGCCCTTGCGGGTCATGTTGACGCCATGGCCCATGTCTTTAAGGGCGTCGACGCTTTCCACCTCGGCCACGTGGGTCTCGTCGGAGGCGAAATAGGGGTCGCTCTTCACGGCGGCGGCCACTTTTCCGAAATCAGCGCCCGGCTTCAGCTTCACATACACCATTCTCCGGTGTATGCCGGTGCCGGTCGGAATCGTCATCGAAAGGGCGTCGGCCACCCCGTCGATGGCCTTCACTGCCACCGTGTGTCCCATGCTCATGCCGGGACCGAAGTTGGTATAGGTGATTCCCCTGGGGGCGAGCACCTGCATCAGCGCTCTCACCACCGAGTCGCTGCCGGGATCCCAGCCGGCCGAGATCACGCTCACGGCGCCGTGGCTCCTCGCGGCGTTGCCGAGAGAGGCGCGGAGTGCAGGGATCTTCGTGTGGATGTCGAAGCTGTCGACGGTGTTGATGCCCAGCGAGAGGATGTCGAGGGCATGCTCCTCCACCTTGCGTGTCGGTGTGGCGAGAATCGCGACATCCACCTTGCCCAGCTCCCTGATGTCGCCGGCCACCGCTATGTCGGCCGGTATCCCGTCGCGTTTCGAGGGATCGCGGCGCACGATACCCGCACATTCCATGTCTTCGGCAGCCTCAAGGGCCTCCAGCGCGTAGCGCCCTATGTTGCCGTAGCCCACTATGGCCACTCTTGTCTTTTCCATCTTTTCAATGCTTTATTATTAAAAACCTGATACTCAATGTCGTAATGATATGGGTCAATTTTGACTGACAAAATTAAGCAAATTATCGTTTTTTTTCAGTAATTTTGCGCAAATTTTTAAGGCGTCACCCCTCTTGGAGAGGCTGTGGCGCCATCATCAATCATTTTTATCGCTATGGACTGGATAATAGATCTGTTACGGCCTGGCAGTGAATCCCTCGCGAGCACTATCCTGCTTTATTCATTTGTCATCTTTGCCGGCATTTATCTCGGAAAGGTCAAGATTCTCGGTGTCTCCCTCGGCGTCACGTTCGTCTTGTTTGTGGGCATCGTTATGGGCCATTTCGGATATCTCGTGCAGCCCGACACTCTTCATTTCCTTCGTGAGTTCGGACTCATCCTCTTCATCTTCTCCATCGGTATGCAGGTCGGCCCGGGCTTCTTCTCCTCGTTTAAGGAGGGGGGCATCAGGATGAACGGCCTCGCCATGCTCGGCATCGCCCTCAATGTGGTGATAGTGCTCGCCATCTATTTCATTCAGGGTGGCGCCTCGGGCGACATCTCCATCATCGAGCTCGTCGGCGTGATGAGCGGTGCCGTCACCAATACCCCGGGGCTCGGCGCCGCGCAGCAGACGGTGCTTCAGGTCGACCCCGCGGCCTACGGGGCCAGCCAGCAGATGTCGATGGGATACGCCGCGGCCTATCCTCTCGGCGTAGTGGGCATCATAGTCACCATGATTCTCGTGAAGAAGTTCTTCCGCGTCAATGTCGACAGGGAGATCAAGGAGGTGGAAGACGAGAAAAACGACTCCACCCTCGCCCCGCATATCGTGACCTTCAAGGTCACCAACGACCTGATAGCAGGCCTCTCGCTCCAGAAGCTCCACACCCTGATCTCCTGCAATTTCGTGATCTCGCGTATCGAGAAGACCGACGGCACGGTGCTTATTCCGCGTTCCGACGACACCCTTGAGCTCGGCGACCTCGTGCTCGTGGTCTGCTCCATCCACGACGAGGAGGTATTCAACCGCTTCATCGGCCCGAAGGTAGAGAAGAAATGGGAGATGGAGAAGGGCCCTGTGGTGTCGCGACGCATCCTCGTCACCAAGACTGAGTTCAACGGCGCGCGCCTCGGCTCGCTGCGGCTCCGCTCGGCCTACCGTCTCAACGTCACCCGCGTCAACCGTGCGGGCGTCGACCTCCTCGCCAGCGCGGGCCTGCGCCTCCAGATGGGCGACCGCCTCACCGTCGTGGGCAAGCTCGAGGACATCAACAATCTCGCCAGCCGCCTCGGCAACTCCATGAAACGTCTCAACGAGCCCAATCTCATCACGATGTTCATCGGCATCTTCCTCGGCATCATCGTCGGAAGCATACCCCTCAGCTTCCCCGGGATGTCGGTGCCCATGAAGCTTGGTCTCGCCGGTGGCCCCCTGGTAGTGGCCATCCTCATCAGTGCCTACGGCCCCAAGTTCCATCTTGTCACCTACACCAGCTCCTCGGCCAACCTACTGCTGCGGGAGATAGGAATATGCCTCTTCCTCGCCTCGGTGGGCATAGCGGCGGGCAAGGACTTCGTGGCCACGGTGTTCAACGCCCGCGGCGCCCTCTGGGTGCTCTACGGATTCATCATCACCGTCGTGCCCCTGATTGTGGTAGGTGTCCTCGCAAGGGCGAAATACAAGATGAACTATCTCACCATCATCGGTATGATGAGCGGCTCCTACACCGATCCCCCGGCCCTCGCCTATGCCAACAAGACGGCCAACAACGACGCTCCCGCCGTGGCCTACTCCACCGTCTATCCACTCACGATGTTCATGCGCGTGATTGTGGCGCAGGTGATCGTGCTCTGTTTCCTGGCATAGCTTGGCCGTCATGTCGCCGGGAGAGTTCAAGTCTGTTTTCCAGCGCCTTTACATGCCGCTGTGCATGTATTCGCTCCGCATCCTCGGCTCCGACGACGATGCCGCCGATGTGGTGCAGGAGGTGTTTGCCGGCGTGTGGAGCCGCGTGGCGGAGGGGGGTGAGATTCCCGCTCCGGGGCCCTATCTCTACCGCGCCGTGAGAAACGCCTCGCTCAACAGGGTCCGCTCCCGCCGCGACACCGTGGGCCTTGACTCCCTCGATGAGGTGGCCGGCGACGCCGAGGTGGCGCCGGAGGTTATGGAGCGTGCGGAGCGCGACGCAATGATTTGGAGGGCCGTCGACTCGCTCCCTGCGAAATGCCGCGAGGTGTTTCTGCTCAGCAAGCGCGACGGCCTCGCCAACAAGGAGATCGCCGGGCGCCTCGGCATTTCGGTGAAAACCGTGGAAAACCAGATCACCAAGGCCTTCCGCAAGCTGCGCGGCGATCTGGGTTCCCTTCCCCTCGGCTCGGTCTTTTTTCTCCCCTTCCTTTGATTTTTTTACTGTCCGGGCATAGGGGTTGCGCGCCGCATGCGTGTCTTAGGAGGATATAAAGGAATAGCTCAGGATGCAAACCGACAACAATTCATTTTCCGACAGTGTCTCTTTCGTGGCGCGCCACTGGCGCCAGGGTGCCTTTCCTCAGCGGGAGGTGCTTGCGAGCGTCACGGGGCGCCGTTTCCTCTTCTTGTCGCGG
>USHH01000077.1 GCA_900554345.1 uncultured Bacteroidales bacterium
GCCGCTACCGTACCCAGAGCCGCTCCCTCCACGCCCATTCCGGCTCCGGGAAGGGAGATCCGCACCTCGAATATATCATAGGATGACGTAGGGAATATCAAGAGGAAATTAAACGCTACATCGAGGGCGCACATCATGACGCCGACTCCGGCAGGCACCTTCATGTTGCCCGCGCAGCGGAGCACGCCGCATCCCAGATAGTTCAGGCTGAGCAGCGGCAGCGCCGACGTGAAGATGCGGAAATAGGCCGAGGCGTCGCCGCAGATCTCTTCGCCGCCGCCGAGCCAGCGGGGGAGTGGCCCGGCTATCAGATTGCCGATTGCCGCCATGATGGCTCCTACGGCAAAAGCGGCCGGTATCGCCTTGCGGAACACGTCGCGTGCTCCGTCTTCATCGCCGGCGCCGATCCTGTGGGCCACGAGCACCGCGAAGCCGACTGTAGCCGCCGAGCATACCCCCCAGAACATCCAGAGCGAGGTGGCCATCAAGCCTACCGACGCGCTCGGGTCCGCGCCGAGTCGCCCCACCATCGCCGCGTCGATATACTGCATCGCGATGGTGGAGAGCTGGGCCATGATCGATGGCCATGCAAGTGTGAACACGAGGCGCAGCCTTTCCTTCAGGCTCAGCGACTCTCCCTTCTGGATTTTCGAAAGCATCGTGCAAAGGTAGCAATTTCCTCACATTCCACCACAATCTTCCGATGTGCCTTGATAATGCACAGGATTATTGCCGAAATATCCCTGCATCCATCCGGAAACGGCTGAATATTCGATTCTCAAGCCCCTTAAATCGGTTGATTTATGTATTAATAATAAGATATTCAATGGTATGCGGGATTTTTCGACAGCCTGTGACCGGACTTCATCCAGAACGCCGACCCCCTATTTGCACCTCCTTGATGGATATATGGGATTTTTTTTGTATTTTTGCTTGTTGATAACTTCTTAAACGAATTGACAGAGTGATTACTTTTCAGACCTCAAATGTAGAGATGCCCGACATCGACATCGCGCGCGTGGAGCGCTGGCTCGGAGAGGTGGCGGCGGCTCATTCCCGCCGCATCGGCAACCTCAATTATCTTTTCTGCAGTGATGCCGACATCCTTGACGCGAACAGGCGCTATCTCCACCACGACTACTATACCGATATCATCACCTTCGACTACAGCCGTGGCGAGAAGGTGAGCGGCGACATCTATCTATCGCTCGACACCGTGAGGAGCAATGCCGAACTTTTCGGCGCTTCATACGGCGAGGAGCTGAAAAGAGTCATTGTCCATGGCCTGCTCCATCTCTGCGGCATCAACGACAAAGGTCCCGGTGAGCGCGAGATTATGGAAGCGGAGGAAAACAAGGCCCTCGCCCTTTGGGACGAGGCATAACATTCCGATGAGACATGAGATTTGATTACGACGTCATAGTGGTGGGTGCCGGTCATGCCGGTTGCGAGGCGGCAGTGGCAGCCGCGCGACTCGGTGCGCAGACCCTGCTGATAACGGCCGACCTCTCGCGTGTGGCGCAGATGTCGTGCAACCCTGCGGTTGGCGGCATAGCCAAGGGGCAGATAGTGAGAGAGATCGACGCGCTCGGGGGGATGATGGGCATAGTGGCCGACAAGACCGCCATACAGTTCCGCATGCTCAATCGCTCCAAGGGACCGGCCGTATGGTCGCCCCGGGTGCAGTCCGACCGCTGCAGGTTTATCGAGGAGTGGCGCCGCATTCTTGACACCACTCCCGGCCTATACCTCTTCCAGGACCTTGTGGCGCGCCTCGACATAGAAGCCGACGACAGCGGACGGATGGCCGTGAAAGGGGTGGAGACCGCCCTCGGATTCCGGTTCAACGCCCCGGCCGTGATACTTACGGCCGGCACATTCCTCAACGGCGTCATGCATTTCGGCTCCACGCAGATCGAGGGCGGACGCATTTCCGAGACCTCCAGCAAGGGTATCACAGAGCAACTCCAGACCCTCGGATTCGAGACCGGACGCATGAAGACAGGTACTCCCGCGCGTATCGACGCCAAGACCATCGACTTCTCGAAAGCCGAGGAGCAGACCGGCGACGACGCCACGGAGCGCGACTTCCATAAATTCTCCTTCCTGCCGTCGTCGCGACGCAAGCTGCCGCAGCGCAGCTGCTATATAGTACACACCAATCCGGAGGTGCACCGCATACTTCACGACAACCTCGACCGCTCGCCCCTCTACAACGGCCAGATCCGGAGTATCGGTCCTCGCTATTGCCCGAGCATCGAGACAAAGATAGTCACCTTCGCCGACAAGGAGAGCCATCAGCTCTTCCTGGAGCCTGAGGGTGTGGACACCGACGAGATATATATCAACGGCTTCTCGAGCTCCCTGCCGTGGGACGTGCAGCTCAAGGCGCTCCAGCAGGTCGAGGCGCTGCGCGACGTGCATTTCTATCGCCCGGGCTATGCCATCGAATACGATTATTTTCCTCCCACGCAGCTTACCCACGACCTCCAGACCAAGCTCGTGAGCGGCCTCTATTTCGCCGGGCAGGTCAACGGCACCACCGGCTATGAGGAGGCGGCGGCCCAGGGGCTCATGGCCGGCATCAATGCAGCCCGTGCCGTTAAAGGGGAGGAGCCTGTCGTGCTCGGCCGCGACCAGGCCTATATCGGAGTGCTTATCGACGACCTCGTCACAAAGGGCGTCGACGAGCCTTACCGCATGTTCACCTCACGCGCTGAATACCGAATCCTGCTGCGCCAGGATGATGCCGACATGCGTCTCACGCCTCTCGGCCATGAGATAGGGCTTGCCGATGAAGAGCGTTATCAGGCGCTCCTGTCAAAGATCGAGGCGCGCGACTCCCTGCTCGAATGGGTGAGAGGTTACCTCGTGAAGCCTACACCTGAGTTCAACGGCTGGCTCGTGGGCAGGTCAACGACACCTCTCGATGCCTCAGCGAGGCTCGTGGAGCTTGTGAAGCGTCCGCAGCTCACCCTTTCTCTCCTTGCTGAAATTATCCCTCAGCTCCGCAAGCGCATCGACAGTATCTCCGACCGGCGGGAGGAAACAGCGGAGGCCGTGGAGGTGATGATCAAATACGAAGGGTATATAAAGCGCGAGGCTGACCTCGCCGCCAAGACACTCCGGCTCGACGGCGTGAGGCTTCCCGAGGCATTCGACTATGAAGCCGTGAAGTCGCTCAGCACGGAGGCCCGGCAGAAGCTCTCGCGCATCCGTCCGGCCACCATAGGCCAGGCATCGCGCATCCCCGGAGTCTCTCCGGCCGACGTCAGCATCCTTCTCCTGCTCCTCGGCCGCTGACCATATACGACATTTAAGGAACAGATTAACTTTAACTCTTCAACCGCTGCAACAACAGGAAGATAGAAACGCAATGTTCCACGTGGAACATTCGTATCCCTGCTCCCCGGCAGCATTAATAAAACATCAGCTATGACTCTCGAAGACCTCAAATCGAAAATCCGCGACGTGAATGATTTTCCCACCAAAGGAATCATCTTCCGCGACCTCACAACCATGATAAAGGATGGAGAGGCTCTCCATCTCACCGGGGAGGCCCTCGCCGATCTCTATCGCGACAAAGGCGTCACCAAGGTGGTGGGCATCGAATCGCGCGGCTTCATCGGCGGCAGTATCCTCGCCTTCAAGCTCGGCTGCGGCTTCGTGCCCGCCCGCAAGCCCGGCAAGCTACCTGCCGTCACCGTCAAGAAGGCCTACGCGAAGGAATATGGCGTCGACACCATAGAGCTCCACCGCGACGCCATTACGGAAAACGATGTGGTGGTGATCCATGACGACCTTCTCGCCACAGGCGGCACCATGGCGGCCTGCTACGATCTCGTGAAAAGCATGAATCCGCGAAAGATTTTCATCAATTTCATCGTGGAATTGACAGCCCTCAACGGCCGCGACAATCTTCCGGCCGACTGCGAGGTGACATCGCTCATCAGATACTGATTCCAGCCCATGGCCGACGTCCATCATCCATCACACGCTCCCGAGGCAGAGATTCCCGATAAGGTAGGGGAGGCTCTCGCCGATTACGGCAGAAACATCGATGAACAGGGAGGTTTCGGTCTTGAAATAAAGCAGGACCGAACCCCCGCCGACATCCGCGACAACCGCCCCGGGCCGCAGCTGCGCGAGAAGATACTCTCTCTCCCGGAGAGCCCGGGCGTCTATATGTATCTCGACCGCTGCGGCAAGGTGATTTACGTCGGCAAGGCGAAGCGCCTCAAGCGAAGGGTCTCCAGCTATTTCAACCGCCGCCACGACTCCATACGCACGAATCTCCTCGTGAGGAATATCGTGGATATGCGCTTTATCGTCGTGGCTACGGAGGAAGACGCCCTCAATCTGGAGAACGCCATGATAAAGGAGTATCAGCCGCGTTACAACGTGCTGCTCAAGGACGACAAGTCATATCCCTGGATTGTGGTGACGAAGGAGGAGTATCCACGCGTCTTCATGACCCGCGACCGCAACCTTCCGGCCCATTACTACGGCCCCTACAGCAACACGCAGTCGGCGAAGGTGGTGCTCGACCTCATCCGCGAGGTGTTCCCGCTCCGCAGCTGCCGTCATCCGCTCGACGACCGCGGCATTGCGCGCGGCAAATACCGCCTCTGCCTCGACTACCATATTGGGAAATGCGGCGGTCCCTGCTGCGGACGCATGAATGCCGACGCCTACGGCGCCTACGTCTCGCAGGTGCGCCAGATACTCAATGGCGAGACCCTCCTGCTCGAAGACCATCTCAGGAAGGAGATGGGGGAGCTCGCCGCCGCCTGGAAATTCGAGGAGGCCCAGAACTTGAAGACCAAATACGAGAGCGTGAAGCGCTACAACGCGCGCTCCGTGCTCGGCCGCATGGAGAAAGACGACATCGACATGTTTGCCTACGTGGAGGATGGCGATTCCGCTTTCGTCAACTTCATGCATCTGCATCATGGAGCCGTGGTGCAGAGCCTCAACATGGAGTTCCGACGCAGGCTCGCCGAGACTCCGGCCGAGATCCTCTCGATGGCCATAAGCGAGATCGGGCGCCGTTTCGACAGGAAATTCTCCGAAGTCATCGTGCCTTTTATGCCCGATGTGGAGTTTGAGGGGGTGGAGTTCATCATCCCGAAAAGGGGCGACAAGCGGCGCATCCTTGATGTGGGGGTGAAAAACGCCACACAGTTCATGCACGACAAGGCGAAGCTCGCCGAGAAGCTTGATCCCGAAAGGGGAGTGCAGAAGCTCATGGAGCAGATGAAAAGCGACTTCCGTCTCAGCGTGGAACCAAGACATATCGAGTGTTTCGACAACTCGAATATCCAGGGCTCGAATCCCGTGGCGAGCTGCGTCGTCTTCCGCAACGGCAAGCCGTCGAAGAAAGACTACCGCCATTTCATCATCAAGACGGTGGAAGGCCCCGACGACTTCGCGTCGATGAAGGAGGTGCTCCACCGACGCTACTCGCGCATGATGGCCGAGGGTGAGCCGCTGCCGCAGCTGGTGGTGGTCGATGGCGGCAAGGGGCAGCTCAGCGCCGCCGTCGAGGCCTTCGACGAGCTCGGCCTCCGGGGCGAGGTGGCGCTCGTGGGCATCGCGAAGCGTCTTGAGGAGATCTATTTTCCCGGCGATACGCTGCCGCTCTACATCGACAAGAAGAGCCGGAGCCTTCAGGTGGTGCAGGCTCTGCGCGACGAGGCCCACCGCTTCGGCATCACCCACCACCGACTGCGTCGCAGCAAGGGACAGACCGTGAGCGAGCTCGATTCCATAAAGGGGATAGGAGAGGTCACGTCGCGCTCCCTTATGAAGGCTTTCAAGAGCGTGAAGCGGCTTCGCGAGGCTCCGCTTGAGGATATCGAGAAGGCGGTGGGAAAGGCGAAGGCAGCTGTCGTATATTCCCATTTTCACCCTTCTTGACAGATTATGGCACGCCGTTTGCAATTTTTCAGACAATATAGCCCGGGCGATTCCCTCTCCGAAACGTTATCAGTATAGGCAGTCCGGCCCGGGGCCTGCCGGTCTCTTCTCTTCATCAACCCAAAAAACAGACAGAAATGAAAACAGACAACAACGCAGGAGCTCCGCGGCGCATGCGCAAGCGCGAGCTCATCGACAAGATAATGGAATTCCTGCAGAAAGAACGCAGGCAGGCATTCAACTACAAGCAGATCGCTTTCGGCGTGGGTGCCACCCATGCCGCCAACCGCCTTGACATAATCAATATCCTCGAGGAGCTCGCCGCCGCCGACGAGATCGTGGAGGTGAGCCTCGGCAAGTATAAAGTGAAAGTGAACCGCGGCACCGAGAACACCGGCATCTTCAGCCGGCGCTCCAACGGCCGCAACGCCGTGATTGTCGACGACCAGGAGATCCTCGTGGCCGAGCGCAACTCCATGCATGCCCTCAACGGCGACAAGGTGAGGGTGGAGATCTCGGCCGTGCGCAAGGGGCAGGAGCCCGAGGCAAAGGTCATCGAGATCCTCGAGCCGAAAGACCAGGTCTTCATCGGCACCCTGAAGGTCGACCGCAACTACGCGGCCCTCGTCACAGACTCCAAGTTTCTCGCCGCCGACATCATCATACCGCGCAACAAGCTGCGCGGCGGCAAGACCGGCGACAAGGCCATAGCGCGCATCACCCTCTGGCCCGACGAGGAGATGAATCCACGCGGCGAGGTGGTGGATATCCTCGGAAAGAAAGGGGAGAACAACGCCGAGATGCATGCCATCCTCGCCGAATACGGCCTTCCCTATAAATATCCGGAGAACGTGACCAAAGCCGCCGAGAAGATCTCGGAGGGCATCACTCCCGAGGAGGTGGCCCGGCGGGAGGATTTCCGCGGAGTCACCACCTTCACCATCGACCCGCGCGACGCCAAGGACTTCGACGACGCCCTCTCCATCCGCCAGCTCGCCAACGGCAACTGGGAGGTGGGCGTGCATATCGCCGACGTGACACATTACGTCACCCCCGGCAGCATCATCGACAAGGAGGGACAGCAGCGCGCCACCAGCGTCTATCTCGTCGACCGCACCATCCCCATGCTTCCCGAGCGCCTCTCCAACGGCATCTGCTCGCTGCGTCCCGACGAGGAGAAGCTCACATTCTCCGCCATCTTCGAGCTCGACTCGAAGGCCAACGTCGTCAACCACCGCATCGGCCGCACCGTGATCAGGTCTGACCGCCGCTTCACCTACGAGGAGGCCCAGCAGATCATAGAGACCGGCGAGGGCGACTTCGTGAAGGAGGTGCAGACCCTCGACGCCCTCGCCAAGGAGCTCCGCCGCCGCCGCTACGACGCCGGCACCCTCGAGTTCGACCGCGCCGAGGTCCGCTTCGAGATCGACGCCACAGGCCATCCCATCGCCGTCTACTTCAAGGAGTCGAAAGACGCCCACAAGCTCGTGGAGGAGTTCATGCTTCTCGCCAACCTCACAGTGGCCGAGGCCATCGGCAAGGTGAAGGAGGGCAGGAAGCCGAAGCCTTTCGTCTATCGTGTCCACGACAATCCCGACCCCGAGAAGATCAGCAATTTCTCGCAGATAGCCTCCCGCTTCGGCTATAAGGTCAACGCCGACGGCCGTGCCCGCGAGGTCAACAAGAGCCTCAACCGCATGCTGCGCGACGTGAAGGGAAAAGGGGAGGAGAACATGCTCTCCATGCTCGCCATCCGGAGCATGGCCAAGGCCGTCTACACCACCGACAACATAGGCCACTACGGCCTCGCCCTCGACTACTACACCCACTTCACATCGCCCATACGCCGCTATCCCGACATGATGGTGCACCGCCTGCTGGCGCGTTATGCCGACGGCGGCCGGAGCGTCGACAAGCAGAAGCTCGAAGACCAGTGCCGCCACTGCTCGGAGATGGAACAGCTCGCCGCCAACGCCGAGCGCTCATCCATACGCTATAAGCAGGTGGAATTCATGCGCGACCGTCTCGGCCAGATCTACGACGGCGTCATCTCCGGAGTCACCGAATGGGGATTCTACGTCGAGCTCAACGAGAACGGCTGCGAGGGGCTCGTGCCCGTGCGCGACCTCGCCGACGACTATTATGAGTTTGACGAGAAGAACTACCGCCTGATAGGGCGCAACAGCCATCGCACCTACACCCTCGGCGACGAGGTGAAAGTGCAGGTGGCGCGCGCCGACCTTGAGCGCAAGCAGCTCGATTTCGCCCTGATCAGCGACGAGGGCAACCCCAACAAGCCCCTCCCGCAGAAGAAGCAGGGCGCCCGCAACCGCCCCTCGCGCGACGGCCGCAAGCGCCGCTCGCGCAAGAACTGAATGTTGAATATCCAATAATACATATTGCCGATCCGATCATGAAGCAGTTGATTATCGCCATGGGCGCCACGATGGCCGCCCTGCCGATTCAGGCGGCTGCCCCTTCCCGGGCAGACGCCGCCCCCGGCGTGATAGTGGCCACCGACGCCTACCGCTGGGAAAACGACACCATATTCCAGGATGAGTTCAAGGCCTGGGCCGTCTCCCCCGAGGAGATTGTCTCCGACTACAAGGGGCGCCCCGGATATTTCATGCCTGTGGAGCAGCGCTGGCGCCGGAAAAACGACCTCTCCTCCTATCCCCGTCTCGACGACGGCAACCGTCTCCTCCAGGCCATCTACAACATGGGTCTCGACGAGATGGTCAACGCCGTGGAGCCCGACACCACTCTGCGCACCGGCAAGGAGTGGGCCGGCGTCTGGACACGCGACGTGAGCTATTCCATAATCCTCTCCATGGCCTGTCTCCAGCCCGAGGCATCCATGATATCCCTGCTCAGAAAGGTCAACAAGGAGGGACAGATCATCCAGGACACGGGTTCAGGTGGCGCATGGCCCATCAGCACCGACCGCATGATATGGACCCTCGCCGCCTACGAGATCTATAAGGTCACCGGCTCGCGCGAGTGGCTCGAGAAGGTGTATCCCGTCGTGATGCGCTCCTTGCTTAAAGACAGCCACACCATCATGAGCCGGCGCGGCCTCGTGAAGGGGGAGACCTCCTTCATCGACTGGCGCGAGCAGAGCTATCCGCGCTGGATGCAGACCGCCGACATATCGCAGAGCGAGGCCATGGGCACCAACGTGCTTTACGCCGCCGCCCTCAAGGCTTGCGCACAGATGGCCGACATTCTCGGTCAACGGAAAGAGGCCGCAAAGCTTAACGCCAGTTATGACGCCCTTGTCAACGCCATCAACAAGACTTTCTGGCTGGACGACAAAGGCTACTACGGAATGTACACTTACGGACGCGGCAACAAGATAGTGAATCCACGCGCCGAGACCCTGGGCGAGGCTCTGGCGATACTCTACGACATCGCACCCGA
>USHH01000078.1 GCA_900554345.1 uncultured Bacteroidales bacterium
GTGCGCGGGAGCCGCTTACGGCAAGGTGGTAGTATTCACCGACGCTCAGGGCAACCAGGCTTATACGCTGGTGTGTCTCAACGGCGTGCAGACAGTGATGACCTATAGCAACGCCGTGACCAAATTCTTCTGAGTCTACGGTCCACATGGGGCCTCCCAACATAACGGGTCTCCGGCGAGGATGCCGGAGACCCGTTTTTGCGATTATCATAGGCGTCTGACGAAGCCTTATATCATTGAAGCCTTATATAATTGTCAGAGGCGGACCTTGCGGACCACGCGGGCGGAGCCGTCGGTGACGCTCACCAGATAGATGCCGCTGCCGAATGCGGTGGCATCGAGCGAAGTAGCGCTGACGCGGCGCAGAAGCATGCCGTCGGTAGAGTAAACCTCGATTGTCGGGTTCTCGCAGCCGCAGACGGTGATCCTGCCGTTGGCGACGGCCACGCCGATCTCGGAGCCTGCGACCTCATTCACACCTACATTGGCCTCGATCCAGAAAGCGGGCGAGAGTGTCTGCTCCTGATAGTTGCCGGAAGCGTCGGTGAGCCTGATGCGGACGTCAAACCAGCCGTTCTCAGAAGGACGGTCGACACTCGCGAGCGAGCCACGGTAGAAGGAGCCGAAGCCGGGCATGAAGTCCTGCTCAGGGATATTCTCCACCTCGAGAGGAAGGAAGTCGTTGCTGTTGTAGGGGGCATACTCCACCGATACTTCGGATGCTGGCACCTCCGTATACCAGCTGATCCATGTCTCCGGATTATTATGACAAATAAAGTCTCCGCCGTAGAACTCAATCACACCATCCTTGCCTTCCGGATAACGGTCGGTGAAATTCCCATCAGTGTCGATAAAACGCACAATCTGCAGTGTGGGAGGGCACCAGTCCTCACGCTCCATATCAAACTCGAGCTTTGAAACATGCTTACCAGCAATATTATCAATCATGACATTGGAGTCTGTAAACTCGAAATTGATCTTTCCTTCCTGAGGCAATTGGCCATACTGGAGATTCTCCAAAACCTCATCTGAAGGAGCTTCATCGTTTACTGAGACATACCCGACCGTCGCGAGCTGATCAACCTCACGGCGTTCGCCAAGACGACCTATATAAGAGAACGAGAACGATTCACCCCAGTCGGCAGCCGCAGTGCGGAAAACCTGAGTCGGACAGCCGTAGTTCCATACATGCGGCTTATCCACATCGAAAGAAAGCCATGGATTCTCTATGCGGTTGAAATAGATGTTTCGGTCTTCCGGCAGATTCATATACGGGCCGAAGTTTTCAGAATTGTTGATTGCAACTACATGATATGGATAAGCTTCAGTATTGACCGGAAGTCCTACATTCTTATAATCCCAGTCTTCCACAACCGTAGGAACAGGCATCACCTGATATCTGTCGATGTTCGACGGATCCTGGCAGACATATATCCACCGACGCTCGTATTCAGGACCCGTCAATGTTGTAGAGCCGATTCCGGTCAGTAAGCCACTTTTCACATCATAGGACACCAATGAAAACGCCTTGTCCTTGTCGAATTCAAAGACCACCTGGTCATCACCCTCTCCAAAAATCTGGGGCTCAGGCTGGAAAGGCGTATATACGAATTCCGGCTTGATGACCTTATAGTTCTCCGTATTGTTGGAAAGGTCGGCCGACTGCAGGGCGTCAGACACCAACGCTATGACGTATCCACCATCCATACCGGTTACGTGTGTATTACGTGACAGCAGATAGTCATTGCTCGGCATAATCCTGACATTGCCGGCTCCTCTCGTCATCTCGGTGTCTCCGACAATCGCAGTGATTTCACCACCCATAATTGATGACCCGATTCCATGCTTTGTATTCGTGATATCCAGACAATGAGTCAAATCCAGGCAATTACCCGGAATCTCCTCGAGGACCTCAAACGTTTCCGGATCATATCTATAGATGTCTCCATGCGCTTTTTCCCCATCGGGAAGCAACGCGGTCCAGTTGATCTCGACTGTGGCATCAGCAGCGTCGAGAGTGATTTCCCTGTCGCCCTCCACGATGGTCTCGGGAGCCAACAGGATTATGTATCCATCCATGGTTTCCAGTTGCACCTCGATGTCGTAGCTGCCGGCCGGGAGGAGGAAATCTATTGCATCCGGCTGCTCGGTGTCGGGATATTCATTGAAATACCAGTGGTCTATCATCGGATTCGGAAACGCCGTTCCATTAGAGAGCCTCATCACCTCATCCTTGTCGTATTTGAGGTTGACGGTGAGGGTGTAGGTCTGCTCGCCTTCGCGAAGAGGCGATTTCGCCGGATAGATACGGCCGTCGGGGGTTTGAGGGAAACCCATCGACCGAGTGACCGCGATGCCCTTGCGGGCGAGCTGGTCTTTCTGCCACTGCGGGGTCACGTCCTTGCAGTAGACAAGGTTGGTGGGAACCGGGTTTGTCGCGGCCTTTTTGGTCTTGACCTTGAACGGGAGCGCCGTGGGCGTTCCAACGACAGATGGCGGGGTCGCCATCGCTGCGAGGCACCATATCATCATCACGATGCCTGCAAGTAGAGATTTTACCATGTTTGGTTGTGTGTGGTAAAGGTCTTCCCATGGCTTCCTGACAGGAAGGAGTAAAAGAAAAAGGTGTGGAAACCTATTGCCTTCCTTCAACCGGGTCTTGGCCAACCTTTCGCGAAAAAGCAATAGACGTCCACACCGCTATTGCTTCTCTCGTCATCGAGATGGGATAAAGCAATCACGGCGCGGGCATGTACTGATTGTTTCTCGCGATTCAAACGGCCAAGTTTGGTTGAAAGAAAAATCAATAACACCCCGTGTTATTTATGGGTTGCGAGGCATGGAGCGCTCTCTTGCGCCTGCCTATGCAACTCGGTAGCAAAATTATGTGAATAATTTTACAATTCCAAATAATTTTTCAGAAATATTTTCAGAAAACCGGGGATTGTGCGATTCATCGGAGAGAAGGCGGGAGGTCTCCCCTCCTCTCGGTGCCCTTGAACGATGAATTTCATGGGATATTCCGATAATCTCGAAAAAAAGTTGTAGATTTGCATAAGTATAACTCAAATCGGGAAAGCATGAGCGAATCTAAGGAATATCCGATAGGCATCCAGAACTTCGAGAAGATAATCCGCAACGGTTATCTTTATATCGACAAGACAGAATTCGTCTATGATCTTGTCAGGAAGAGCGGCTACTATTTTCTAAGCCGCCCGCGGCGGTTCGGCAAGAGTCTGCTGCTGTCCACCCTCGAAGCCTTCTTCCTCGGAAAGCGCGAGCTCTTCAAGGGTCTGGCCATAGACCGCCATGCTGACGTGGAATGGATGCGCTATCCGGTATTGCACCTTGACCTCAATGCCCAGGACTATACGCGTGAAGACGGTTCACTGTATAACCAGCTCGACAAATATATGCAAAGCTGGGAAACAGCATACGAAGTCAAGACTGACGTCAAAGATCTTGGGATAAGATTCTCCAATGTAATAGAAGCCGCCTACAAAGTGACCGGACGCCAGGTTGTCATCCTCATCGACGAATATGACAAGCCTCTGCTACAGAACCTATCTAAAGACAGACAGGAACGTCAGGATCGATTCCGCGACATCCTCAAGGGATTCTACGGAGCG
This sequence comes from uncultured Bacteroidales bacterium, assembly GCA_900554345.1. GTDB lineage: Bacteria > Bacteroidota > Bacteroidia > Bacteroidales > Muribaculaceae > Lepagella. The sequence continues at coordinate 3,630 of USHH01000078.1, forward strand.
CTGAAAAGCTGCGACGCCTACATCCGGTTTGCCTTTCTGACAGGAGTCACTAAATTTGGCAAGGTAAGCGTCTTCTCCGACCTCAATAATCTCCGCGACCTCTCTCTGGAGCCTGACTACAACTCAATCTGCGGCATAACGGAGTCGGAACTCATAGCGAATATGAGCTACGGTATCGAGCGTCTCGCGGAACGGCAGAGGCTTTCATTTTCCGAAACCTGCGAAAAGCTGAAAAGGAACTATGACGGCTACCGGTTCTCGGAAGAGGAGACCGAAGGGATATATAATCCCTTCAGTCTCCTCAATGTAATGGAGTCTCGGCGCTTTGCCGATTACTGGTTTATGACGGCCACACCCACTATGCTGATAGAATTATTGCGCGACCGTGGGGTTGACCTCACCAGGATAGAGGGAGCGGAGCGGTCTGAAAGCGAGCTTCAGGGTATTGATCCGGTATACGAGGATCCTATTCCGCTTCTTTTCCAAAGCGGCTATCTCACAATCAAGAGCGCGAGGCCCGAAGGAAGGAAAACCGTTTATCGTCTTGGCTTCCCAAACGAAGAAGTGACCGACGGCTTCATGGAGGCCCTATTCCCGTACTATGTAAATAAAAACATCTCTCCGACAGACGAGAGATAGTGAGAGTCGGCGTCGAGTTCTCCACCTCAGAACGCAATATCGCCAGGTGACAGGTGATGTAAAGCTTAACGGGTCTCCGGCGAGGATGCCGGAGACCCGTTTTTGCAATTATCTGGAAATTTATCGGGATTAACGAGATTTATCAAGAATAATCTTGATTGACAGAAATTAATCCTTATTAGAGAGCATTCCGCCGGATATCAGTCGGAGAGGCGGCGGAGGGTGTCCAGAAGACGCTCGCCGAGGCCGATGGTGTAGCCCTGCGAGACAGTCACCACACGGTTGAAGCTGTCGACGACGGCGAATACCGGGCGCTCAGGGCTCGTGAGATGCAGGCTCTCGCGGAGCTCACGCTCCACTACCCCATCCTTGTCGACGCCAAACACCACACAGTCGGGAAGCCCCTTGAAATGGGAGGCATCAAACCGCGAGGCGGCATCCTCGTCGGGGAAGAGGAGGATGATCTTGCGCCCGACGGCATCCAGATGCTTTGCCACTGCCGCGATATCGTTGAGCGTATGGGCCGAGGGCTCACTGCCCGGATCGATCAGACCGACCACATAATATCCCCTACCGGCCGTGGCCAGAAGACTGCGGTCTTCATTCAGCTTCAGGTCGTGGTAGATGTCCTCGGCATTGAGCGAGCCGATCACAGAGAGGGCGTCGGGGTTGCGGCGGATTTCGAGCGGGATGCGCACGGTGTCGCCGGGAGCCACCGTGAAGACGCGGCTTTTAGCAAGCACGCCCCCGTCGGCGAGACGCTGACCGGTGGTGAGCACATACTGCCCGGCGTCGAGTGGCACGGCCGAGGAGAAAGTGGAGCTCCATGTGGCGTCCTCCGGATACTCAAGCTGACGGGGCACTCCCCCGTCGATGCGGCTGATACTGAACGAGGAATAGTATTTCGGATCGACATTGAAGCCTTCGGGACTGAACTCCAGGTGAAGGGCACCCCCTTTGACACGGCGCTTCTTCATCGGGCCACCGATCTGCACGAGGTCGACATCGCTCCATTCATCTTCCGACATGGCATACTGCGTCTTGCCGGTGACCGGGTCGATGCGGGCCGGGATGCCGAGCGAGCGGGCAGCCGCCACATAGAAGATGTCGCGGCTCAGGCGGTCGGTGTTTCTCAGCCGGCATACAGAGGCCGGCGACATGCGGAGGCCCGAGGATGGCTGGTCGGAGAGGGTGATGTTTCCCGCTGTCCAGAGGGCGAGCGCCGCCGGATCACCGTCAACCTCATCGGCGATCTCCTGAAGGGCCACCGAAAGGTAACCCTTGTAAGGAGTCAGCGCCTCGTTCTCCACGCGAGGGTTGAGCACATAACGGTCGTAGAAGCCGTCGGACATATCGAAGACAGGCTCCACAGCGTGGGCTATTCCATCGCCCACCACATCCATGGGTATGTCGCGGCGGTCTTTCTCCGAGACATTCTTCAGGAGACGAAGGGCCATAGCCCGACGGGATGTGTCGAGCTGACGGAGCATCTCCACAATGGCTGCATGATTGCCGCGCGACTCCACAAGCACATCGGCGAGAGCCACGCTGTCGAGGCCGAGGCTCTCCGCTATCGCGGCAGCCTGCCCTCTCGTGGCGAAAGTGGAGGTATAGGCATTGCGTATGCTGTCTTCCTGCGCGAAGCGACGGTTGTTGATGGCACGCTGGCCGGCAGTGACATTCGGGATGAGGCCGCCACCTTTCGGCGGCGTGAGGTCGAAATCAGTGACGCCGGAATAGGAACCGTCCTTATCGAGCACCACCACCGTCTCCCCGGAGCCGGGCTGATATTCGGCGAAACCGAAGCGGTCGCCGTCGGTGGCCCACACGAGCATATCGCCCTTGCCGGCGAGCACACCGGCCTTACCTTCGGCATCGGCCACACGCTGCGCCACCGGGTAATACTCGGCGTAGTTGTAGATGCAGAAACGCACATCAGCTCCGGCTGCCGGAGTGCCGTCGGCATTCCTTACGACAGCTCTGGCGTAGTCGACGGGCGCGTAGTTGCGGGTGACATTTATGCGGGTGGAGAGGGGCTGCTGCGCAAGCACCTCCTCCGGGCCGTCGTATTCGCCAAACACGTTGGTGTTCATGAGCATGCCGCGAGAGGCCGGAGCATTGAACCATGCGAGATCGAGCACCGGCTCAGGCTCACAGGCTCCGAGGAAATGCCATTTGCCGTCGGCCCACACCTCGACCCATGCATGATTGTCGTCGGTATGCGCCCAGCGCGGGGTGTAGACCTGGCGAGCCGGAATGCCCATGGCGCGGAACGCGGCGACGCCAAACGTCGACTCCTCACCGCAGCGGCCGATGGCTTGGCTCACAGTGGAGAGCGGTGACGAAGTGCGGGCGTCGCTCGGCTTATATGTAGCCTTCTCGTGGAGCCAGTGATTGATCTCAAGGATCGCCTCCTCCATCGACAGGCCCTGGAGACGCGGCTTCAGTTCCTCGTAGAAGGCCGAGCGGGAGAGGTCGAGGCTCTCGTTATTGACCCTGACGGGGAGCACGAAATGACGCCATTCCCTGTCGCCTACCGTCTTGCCCCAGGGCATCTCACGACGAGCCTTCAACGCGGCGTCGATATTCTTCAGATAGAAGTCAAAACTATAGTCGGCGAGGTCGGCGTCAGGCAGATAGGCGTAGAGAAACTCGACGGCTTCCCTCTGCTCTGGAGAGAGACGGGCCTGGTCGATTGTCTTTTTAAGCGAAGCGTTCTCCGGAAGCGCCATCCTCTTCTCGAAGGCCACACGGGCCTGAGGAGTCAGCACCTGCGCCGATGCAGACCCAGACAGAAACGGAGTTCCCGCAATGGCTGAGAGCATCAGCCAGCCGGCAGCGAAGCGGCGGAACGGATTAACGGATGATGATGTCATTGGCGATTGCGTACTTTCTTGATTACCGAAGCCACCTCATCGGCAGAAGTGATGAGGCGGGTATATTCATTGTCTCCCGGCTTGCCCATGTTGACGTCTCCCTTGCGGAAGGTCATGGCGCTCTCCACGGGTTTTCTGGCGGAGGTATGCACAGCGCGCACACCGGTGGCGTCGACCACCTCCTCCACATTGGAGGAAGTGATGCCTGAACCGGCCATTATCTCGATGCGGCCGGCGGCCTTCTCCACAAGCTGTCTGATGAGCGGTGCTCCGGCCAGGGCAGAATTTGCCTGCCCTGAGGTAAGGAGGGTCGTGCAGCCTACAGTCATTATCTCCTGAAGCGACTTCATGGGGTCGGCGCAAAGGTCGAAGGCCCTGTGGAAGGTGAACCGTGTCTTTGGGGCGGCTTCGCGGAGCTGGAGAAGCGCTCCCATGTCGATGTCGCCTTCCGGTGTCAAAGCACCCGACACAATGCCGGTGGCACCTTCGGCCACGGCGATCTTGATCTCCTCCTTCATGAGGGCGAGCTCTCGCTGGGTGTAGCAGAAATCACCTTTGCGGGGACGTATCAGGACGTTGATCTGCGGAATGTTGAGTTTCACGGCAGCCCGAATCAGGCCGAGTGAGGGAGTGAGGCCACCTTCGGAGAGGCCGGCACAGAGTTCGATGCGCTCGGCGCCACCCTCCACGGCCGAGAGCATACTCTCATAGTCGCCGCAGCATATCTCTATTTTCATGGTCAATTGATAGTTTATAGTTTATGACAGAGAGATCATTTCACTTCCAGCTCCACGATGTAGTCGATGTCGGAGGGCACCGAACCGAGATGGAGCACCGGGCCATCGGCCGATTTCGACACCTTCACCGGCGACCGGTCGGCATATGAGACGGCGCTCTTCACTTTTAGGGGCGCCGGCAGCGTGATGTCGGGTGTCGTGGCGTTGGTGACATGGATCCACACCTTGTTGTCCTTACGTGTGGAGCATCCCCAGTCCTGAGGAGCGAACGGACCGGGGAGCGTGCCGTAGATGGTCTCGCCGTTAGCGCGCAGCCACTCTCCCATACCCTTGAGACGGTCGAGTGCGGCGGCGGGCAGCTCGCCGTTGGGCTGCGGACCGATGTTGAGCAGAAGGTTGGCGCCCATGCCTGCGGCCCTCACGAGATAACGCACCAGCGTAGCCACGTCCTTATAATCCGTATCGGTCACCTTATATCCCCACATGCCGTTCATGGTGTTGCAGGTCTCCAGAGGCAGGCGGCTTACAGACTGACCGGAGAGGCCGGCAGTGTTCTCGCCGGGAAGGTCACGCTCGAAGATCTGGATGTCCTCCCCCTCGAAGGGTGTCTGATGGTGGTTGTTGGCTACGAGGCATCCGGGCTGGAGGGAATGGATTAGCGCGTACTGCTCCGGTAGGTGCCAGTTGAAAGGGATGCTGTCTTCGTCATGATCCCACCAGCCGTCGAACCATATCGCGCGGATGGGGCCGTAGTTGGTGAGCAGCTCGGTGAGCTGGGTGTTCATGAATTTGTAGTATGAATCCCAATCGGCCTTAGTGGAATCGCGGCCTGTGGTGTGGCCGGTGCGACCCCAGGGGTAGTCGGGACGTGTCCAGTCGAGATGGGAGTAATAGAGGTGAAGGTCGAGTCCCTTCTCACGGAAAGCGTCGGAAAGCTCCTTGAGGATATCACGCCTGAATGGGGTTGCATCTACGATATTGTAGTCGCTGGCCTCTGTGTCGAACATCGAGAAACCGTCGTGATGGCGCGAGGTGAATGTGACGTAACCGGCACCGGCGTCCTTGAAGGCCTCGGCCCACTCGTCGGCGTTGAAATCTATCGGATAGAAACCCTTGGCGGCCTTGGCGTATTCGTCGGCCTTAGGACCGTAGTTGAGATACCATTCACCCTGGCCGAACATGCTGTAGATGCCCCAGTGGATGAAGATGCCGAAACGGTCGGCGGAGAATTCCTTCTGCGACTCCACCACCTGCGGCGAGGGCACGTATCCTTCGGCAGCCGCGCCCAGC